>JBOFDW010000262.1:0-2003 GCA_051647385.1 Fusobacteriaceae bacterium | reverse complement strand
AGCGAAAAAGAGGAGTAGATAAAGTTGTTTAAAAAAGGTATAGGAATGATGTTGATTATTTTTTTGAGCAGAATTCTCGGAATGCTTCGAGGTACTGTGATGGCTTTTTATTTTGGAGCTGGACAATTTACCGATGCATATTATAGTGCCTTTAAATTTTCAAATTTTTTCAGACAACTTTTGGGTGAGGGAGCTCTTGGGAATACTTTTATTCCACTTTACAATGATAAGCTTGTGGCTGAAGGAGAGAAAAAAAGTAGAGAATTTATATTTTCAATTTTAAATCTAGTATTTATTGTGAGCACACTTATAACTATTGGAACTTATATTTTCTCGGATTATATAATTACTTACACGGTAAAAGGATTTGATTCTGACACAAAACTTTTGGCAATAAAAATGCTTAGAATGATGTCCAGCTATTTTATTTTCATTAGCCTTGCAGGGATGCTAATTGCTATGCTAAATAATTTCAGGCATTTTTTGATTGGGGCGACCACTGGAATAATTTTTAATGTGGTACTTATTATCTCAATATTTTTTGCCTCAAAAGCTCAATCAGAAATAATTTTGTCCTATGGAGTTGCTCTCTCAGGTGCGTTTCAGTTTATAATCTTACTGCCGTCTTTCTTGAAAATAGTTAAGACTTATAGCTTCAAAATAAATTTTGATGATCCATATCTAAAAAAAACCATGCTGATGTTGCTACCAATGTTGGTTGGAATTTTTGCTCGTCAAGTAAATGTTATAGTCGACCAATACTTTGCATCGTATCTTGGTGAAGGGGTTGTTACTGGGATTGAGAATGCCACAAGAGTTTATAATTTACCAATAGGAGTTTTCGGTATCACGATTGCTACCATAACTTTTCCAGCACTAGCTGAGGCTATATCAAAAAAAGAATTTAAAAGTGTACGTGCAAATATGACTCAAGGAATAAATATTTTGATGTTTTTTGTTTTGCCTGCAACTGCTATTTTAACTTTTTACGGTCGCGATGTAATCAAGCTGATTTTTGGCTATGGAAAATTTAATCAAGAAGCAGTAAAAGTTACATCAGAAATTTTGGTTTATTATTCTATTGGACTATTTTTTTATACAGGAATACATCTTGTAACTCGAGGATTTTACGGAATGAAGGACAGTAAAACTCCTGTAAAATTTTCTATACTGGCTATCATGATAAATATTTTGCTGAATATAATTTTGGTAAAAAAAATTGGATACATTGGGCTAGCACTATCAACAAGTGTGGCAGCCATAATTAATTTTTCTTGCCTCTCAATAGTCTTTCACAAAAATTACTGTACTTTTGAGTACAAAAAAATTCTGAGTTTTTTTATAAAAGTGTCATTATCTATTGCTATATCTTTGGTAATAAGTTATAATTTCTATAACGTGTTTATCAAGTTCGGAATTTTTTTGGCAATTTATTTGGCGGTATGGGGATATCCGCTTTATAAAAAAGGCAAAAATATTTTTGTGTAGGAGGTTTTATTTTCTATGGAGAAGAAAGAAATTAATCGAAAGTTTGGAATGGAACCTGGTGCTATTATTTATACTGGTGAAAAAGATAAAGACCATCCAACTTTTATTCAGTACTATAAGTACAATGAAAATTCTCATGAGTTTAAAGAGGAAGCAAAAGTTTCTGATTTGAATTTGGATGAAAATAAGAATACTGTAAACTGGATTAATATAGATGGAATTCATGACACAGAAATTATAAAAGAGATTGGCGAAAAATTTAAGATAGATAATTTTGTTTTGGAAGATATCGTAAATATTGAGCAGAGACCAAAAGTTGATGAGAAGGAAAACTTTATTTTTATCGTTGTGAAAATGTTACGCTATGATGAAGAACTACAAAAAATAATTTCTGAACAAGTTTCTATTATTGTTGGTCATAATTATTTGATGAGTTTTCAAGAAGAAAAGGGCGACGTTTTCGGAGCAATAAGAAACAGAATAAAATCAGGGGATTGGATTAGAAAAAAAAATCA
>JBOFDW010000261.1:0-3563 GCA_051647385.1 Fusobacteriaceae bacterium | reverse complement strand
CAATTATAACTACAAACTGGGAAGGTGCAACTGCTGAGCAAGTTGCAAATCTTGTGAGTAAAAAAATTGAGCAAGAAGTTCGAACTATGGAATCCCTCGATTATATTTATTCTAAAAATGTGGCTGGTCAGTCAAATGTCTATGTAAATTTGAAAGCAAAATATTGGACAACTTTTGAACAGTGGCAAGAGCTTATAAATAAAATAAATAATTTTGTTGTGCTTCCACCCACTGCCTCAAAGCCAATTATAAATATATATTTTGGAAATGTTTATGGAACTGTACTTTCAATATCCAGCAATACTGTTCCTTACGAAAAACTTTATGAGTATAGCGAGCAACTAAAAAAAGAAATGTTTTTTTCTGTGCCACAAATTGCAGAGATAAAAATTTTTGGTCGGCAACAAGAAAGTATTTATATAGAAATAGATAACGATAAACTAGTTGAGTCAGGAATAACTATTGGTGAAATTACAAAAAATTTACAGCAGGCAAATCTTTTGTCTGATGGTGGAACTATCCAATACAGGAGTGACAGGATAATTGTAAATCCTTCTGGAACTTTTGATAATATTTCTCAGATAGGAGAAGTAGTTTTGTATGGAGCTCAAAATAAAGGTCGAGTTGCACTAAAAGATGTTGCCACTATTAGGAAAGGATATATTGAGCCGTCAAATCTCAAAACTTTTAATAAAGATCAAAAATCTGTCGTAGTTGCAATAGCTCTTCGTAAGGGCGAAAATATTTTGAAATTAAAAGATGAAGCAGAAAAAGTTGTAACAAATTTTAGAAATACTTTACCTCTTGGAGTCGACATAAATTTTGTTTATAATCAAGGTTCAATAGTAAATGATAAAATTGCAGGATTTGTTTCAAGTCTTATTCAAGCTATTGTAGTAATAGTTGCAGTAATGTTTTTGTTCTTGGGAATGAGAACTGGTCTTATAGTTGCGTCTCTAACTCCAACAACTATTGCGGTAACTCTTATTGGTATAAAAGTTTTTGGTTACGGAATAAATCAGATGACACTTGCAGGACTTATAATTGCACTCGGAATGTTGGTTGATAATGCAATAGTAATGTCAGAGAGCATAATGGTCTTGTGCCAAAAAGGAATGGAGAGAAAAGAAGCTTGTCTCACTGCGGCAAAATCTCTTGCGGTTTCTTTGTTCACAGGTTCGGCTACAACTTGCGTTGCAATGATTCCAATAATTGCCAACCGTGAGATGATGGGTCAATATGTTGGACCAATGGCGATAGTAGTTTTCATAGCTCTTTCTGCTTCATGGATAATAAATCAAACTTTTATTCCGCTGGTGTGTTATGATTTTATAAATCCAAATGCAATTAAGCCAGTAGATTTTAACAAAGAAAAAATGTACGTATTTTATCGAACGTTTTTAATAGGAGCATTAAAAGGAAAATATTTAACTATAATTGTTGCCGTTGGAACATTTTTTCTCGGAGTATTTTTATTCATGTTTATTCCGAAAAACTTTTTGCCAGTGTCAGATAATCCAACGATGTCAACTTATATAAGAATGCCAAAAGGTACTTCCATTGAGACGACTGAGCAAGTGATTGCAGATTTGAATAAATATATAAAAGAAAAATATTATGTTGGAGATATAAAACCAAAGCCACCAACTATTTTGGATTATGTTTTAACTGGTGGAACAAGCAAAGTTTATGAGAAAGAAGGAATTTTGACTTGGGAATCTTATGTTGGAAATGGAGGACCAAAGTTTAGTTTGATTTATACGCCGGAAATTTCTTTGCCAGAATATGCGTATATTCTTTTGAAGGTTACAGATTATAAACTTATTCCAAAGTTTAGCGGAATAATAAATACTTATTTGCAAAGTAAATATCCAGACATAGTTGTTACTTCAAAAGGTCTGGATACAGGAATGACTTTCGAGTGGGATTTGTCTTATGTTTTTGTGTCTCCAGACAAAAAAGTTTTGGAGAGCGTAAAAAATGAAGTTATGGAAAAACTTAGACAGACGGAAGGTGTTAGACTTGTAAATGAAATTGCAGGAAATAAAGTTCCGCAAGTAGTTGCAAATATAGATTATAACAAAGCGCAACTTGCAGGAATTTCAACTTCGCAAATTGCTGATGCAATAAGATATAGTTTGAAAGGTACGCAAGCAACAATATTTTATGATTTTAATGCTCCACCAGAAAGTACAATGATTCCGATTTTGATCAAAGGTACAAAAGATTATAAAGATAAACTTCAACTTTTGGGTAGCATAGTTTTACAAGACGCTCAAGGAAGAAAAGTTCCTCTTCAACAAGTTGCAACGTTGGAACTTGTTCATGATTCAAATTTTGTTTATAAAAGAGATATGGAAGATGCAATAGTTGTAAACGCTTCTGCTGACAAAGGTTACACAGGGATTTTAATTGACGCAAAAATTCGTCCTTGGGTTGAAAAAAGAATGAAAGAAACTTGGAGTGCAAAAGGAGTTAAGTTTGCTTTGACAGACGGACTCAAAAATGCTGGAGATAATAGAGCTGGACTTATGGCACCGATTCCTATTTCATTTTTGATTATGGCAATAATAGTTATCATGCAATTTAATTCTATAAAAAAAGGTATGATAATTATGATGACGATACCGCTGGTAATGTTGGGTTGTGCTATCGGGCTTATAATTACAAGATTGGATTTTGGATTCATGGCAATAGTAGGAATAATTTCTCTTGCTGGAGTTATAATAAATCAAGCGGTCGTGATGATAGATAAAATTCAGACACTTGAAGTTGAATATGACGGTGATATTTATAATGCAATAGTTTGCGGATGTCAAGAAAGACTCCGACCGATTTTGCTGACTACTTATACAACTCTTGCTGGACTTATGCCACTGTATTTTTTTGGTGGACCACTCTTTCAACCGTTGGCTGCAGTTTTAATTTTTGGACTAATGATAGGAACAATTTTGACATTGGTAGTTATACCAGTTTTATATTCCACAGTATTTCATATTAGTTTTCAAAATTATAAATATGAAGGAATGAAGGGCGAATAAAAAATGACTAACGATAAAAAAGGTATTTTATTTTCAATAATAGCTTTCACAATGTGGGGGCTGTTTCCTTTGTACTGGAAACTTTTAAAAAATGTTCCAGCTCTGGAAATAGTTTCAAACAGAATTTTATGGTCTTTTATATTTGGATTTATCGCAGTAATTTTTACCAATAAAAAATCAGAGTTTTTTTCTGCTATAAAAAATAAAAAGATTTTTGGTAATCTCGCCATTGCGGCAATTTTTTGCACGGCAAATTGGCTCATGTATATTTACGTTGTGAATCACGACAGAGTTTTGGAAGCTAGCCTTGGATATTTTATAAATCCGATACTTCTAATTATTTCTGGCAAGTTTGTGTTCAAAGAAAAATTGACAAGAAATCAAGTGATAGCAATTTTTCTTGCAATTGGTGGAGTAATTTTTATGACAATAAAATACGGAAAATTTCCGACCTATGCAATATTAATTGCGGCGACTTTTACGGTCTATGGAATTTATAAAAAGAAAGTTCAAGTTTCATCT
>JBOFDW010000260.1:0-1730 GCA_051647385.1 Fusobacteriaceae bacterium | reverse complement strand
TCAAGGTCTTGCATAGCCTCTCCATAATTTTCAAGATAAAATTTTGCTAGCCCTCTATCTTTATAAACACTTGATACATTTGGACTGAGCTGTATTGCAACATCATAGTCACTTATTCCTTCTTCAAACTCACCCATACGACATTTCGCAACGCCTCGATAATAATATCCAGAAAACTCATAAGGATTTATCTCAATTATTTTGTCGCTATAATCTAGGACTAAACCTGTATATCCTTTTTTAAGATTGATTTTAATCTCATTTTTATAAGCCTCGATAATTTTTGATGAGCTCTTACTTTCCATTAAAACTCTTAAATCATCATTATTATTATCGCCATTACTATTTTTATTATTACGAATAATTCTTAATGTATTTTGTTTCGGAATAAAAAACTGCTCATAAGCCAAATAAAATATAGCTCCTAGCAAAATTACAATTCCTGCTAGCAACAATATTTTGTGTATATTTTTATTATTCATGATTGTGTCATGTCTAAGTTTAAAGACTTGAATTTCTTGTAAATTTTCCATTTTAAGCTACCCTTTAATTTATAAAATAAAATTCCTCATTGGATTATACCATGAATTACACATAAATTTCAACACAAAATTTTTACTTTCACGTAAATAATTTCTAACCGAACAATTAAGTACACGCAAAAACTTTTTCGAGTATCAAGTTGAATGAAATCAAGATACTAGCCAATAAAAAATATTAATAAATTTTCGTCGACCAATTTTCCGACCTTAGATGTGCTTATGACAACAAACTTTTGAATCAAGTCGGCGTTAAGGACAAGCTCAAGGAGTCCAAACTTTGCACTCCAACAATTATCTCGGTCGAGTCTTGACTTTCAGGCGTTGCTCAGCTTGATGGTTGAGAGAGGGGCAACTTTTATATCAATGATGACAGATGACACTACGCAAATTTCTCGCCTTTGTATAAAGCAATAGTTTTGGAACACGAACTAACCAACTCCAAGCTTGAACTTTTTGACATGATGACTTTGAAGAAGCAACTGAAAGAGTTCGAATTTATTGTGGGAAGACAAACTAAAAGGTTTGGGAATGCAACTTTTAGCAAGACGGCGAGTGCACATTGTTTCAAAAAAAATAGCACAAACTTTTTACTAGATAATTTTGAATAAAAACTTTATATACACTGATATTTTTGTTTAAATAAATTTTTATTGTGATAATATTGTAATAGTTTTGTTATGCGTTTGTGATTAAAATTTCCTTTATGTTTACTAGGTTGTTATCTTGTGATAGTTTTTTTAGAGGGTAGACCTTCCACAAATTTTTTAGGTGACAAATATTTTGTGCTAAAAAAAATTTAGGGGGTATATGATTTGAAAAAAGTGGCAAAACTAATCACAAATCATATACCACTAACTCTAGGAGTGATTACAAAAATATCACAAGAGTCACAACTCATAAAAAATGCGGTGGAGATATTTTTTGGCAAAAGAAAATAGCTGAAATTTTAGCAAAAAATTTTTCGAGGGCGGAAATTTATGGTATAATATTCAAAGATCTAAAAAATATGGCGAAAATTTTGAGTAAATATAATCTATAATTTTTTTTGATAGCAATAAAAATTGTGTATAAGAAAAAATTTTACAAGAAAATGAAGAGTCGAAATATTTCTACTCTCTTTCTTTTTTTATGAGCCCTTAATACATATTTGGATTGACAAAAATTTAAAATTAATATATAGTTATATTT
>JBOFDW010000259.1:0-3150 GCA_051647385.1 Fusobacteriaceae bacterium | reverse complement strand
CATCGGTCGGCTTGAATTCTAAGACGTTACCACATTGTTTTACGTTATAAGCCTTTTTTATTTTTAAAATTTCAAGTATATCTGCATAGCTTACATTATCTATTTTCTTTTCTCTCCATGGGCGTTGTTTCCCACTTTTCGTCATATCTTTTAACGTTTTATTATCTTGATTTTCGGTTATACTTCTAGTAGTATTATATTGCATATAAAAAGACCCCCAGTATTATTTAAGATTCGACACCTTAATAATATAACTGGGGTTTTTTATTGTCAAATTTTCCTTTCACGCACAAAAACACGTTTAAACGCTGTAATATCAACAGTTACAGCTATATATATAAAATCGAGTTATTTCTATATAGTATCAAGACAAGAAGAAACTCGTTTTCAACTCGTTTCAAAAACAATCTATTTCTTTTTCTCTTTATAGCCCTCTAAACCTAAATAAATCAATGTGAAAACCAACGAATAAATAAAGCTTTCTAAAAAGTCAAAAGGATTATTAAATAAAATCGAATTAACAAAATTAAATATTAAAAATACGGACAATAAAACAATTAAAAAATAAATAAACTTATTCATATTAAACTCCTTTGTTTTTATATGTTAATATTATATTGGATTCATTTAAATAACAAAACAAGGGGGCATTTATAATGAATGCAATTCAAAAAAGTGTATCACTAAGAAAAGTTTTAGTAATATCTTTAAGTTTTTTAACTATACTTTCAATGGTCTTGAATTTTAATTTTAAAGAAGCTCAAGCCCAAAACAAAAACAACATCGCAGATAAAAACATTGAAACTTTAAACGAAAAAGAAATCGAAAAAGAACTAGACTACATATATGGCAAAATTATTGTTTTAGATAAAGACGGAACCGCTAAAGATGTTAATCTAGAAAATGCCAAATCTAGATATGGATATGTTCCTGAAGGTTTCCAAAAACTAAAGAACGACATAGAGAATAAAAAGAAAAATAGCTCAATATCACCTAGAGCAGTTGGTGGAAACTACAAAAATAGTAATGACTGTTTCTATTCTGAAGTTTTAAACTCATATGGAGAACTTTTAACCGGTAATATAATCGCAGCAGTTTTTGATGATGTAAAAGCCAAAAACATAAAGAGTGCAGCAAAAAAATTAGCCAGAATTGGCATAAAAGGAAATTTAGCTGGAATTGCAGCTACTATGGTTTCAAAGGATGTACAATGTACTCTGAAATACGGATGGTTCTAAATATATAATTTATTCCAATTGCTTTATTGACGTTGAGCCTCGGAACCCTTAACAATCCCTAAACTTGTCGAATCGTCGGCTTAATAGCTCACGCTATGCCGACATTCGTCTTCAAGTTTAGTTAAGGGTTCTTCTCAACATCAATAAATTTTCTCGGCATAAATGCATGTTTGATTATGCGTGTAACTATCCCTTAAATAAAACATTAATTGTGCACTGATTTACTAATTATTATCCCTTGCTTTCATTCACACTATAATCAACACCTTAATTCTAAACATCTGAAGTAATCATAATTTTTAAACCTAATAAAATTCGTGACTATCTTAGTTAAACTCTGTTTAATTAAGATTTTTTATTTTTCGTTATCCAAGAGGCGCATTTACATACTTAAAAATGCGTCGAGCTAAAACCAAAATTTACGTGTAATAATCGAATATACTTATTTTGCATTTTAAGGGGGTATTTAGAACGAACTTTAAAAATATATAGTTTTATACCTGTATTATCTTATTTGTTTCTTAAAACGCAAATATGAGCCAAATAAATATATTCTGATTTTATAATCAAAAATTTTTTATAATCAAAAATTCGATCAAACCCAGTGTCGATTTTTCGGACACTGCCCATTTACATGCAAATTAAAAATTAGCATAAAATCCTTTAAAACTTCCCCCATGTTTTTCTAAATTCCTGCAGGGCGCTTTTTATCAAAAATCGAGAATTTTTAATTTTTCTCTAAGAACTCCGTAAGAGCATAAGGAGAATTTGCTATCATTCAAAAATGATAGGTCTGGCAAAGCCAGACATTCCAAGGGTTTTAAGTAATTTTAAAGTGATATCATAAAAAGCTGTAGTGTCACACTTTTGTGACACAATATATTGCGTTTGTCACAGTTTTGTGACACTACATACAGCATTTGTCACAAAAATAAGACAGTACTTTTTTACAAAAAATCAATAAAAAAGACATCAGTCATCACTAATGTCTTAAATAATAATTTTGTTTTTCAAAATTCCAAATTGCCGTAATTGAATGTGCTTTTGCTTCTTCATCTGTTATTTTATCTTCATCACTTGTATTAATTAAATTACCATCTTCAGCATCGTCTAAGTTTAAAATTTTATGCTTTTGTTTAAGCAATCCACCATAACTTAACATACGTTTTCGATATAAACCTTTTTCTAAATCACTTACAATTTCTTGATTTTTTTCGTCATTGTCAGTTAAAAAATCAGATGACTTAACCGAATATTTTGATGTCTCTTTGATTGCCGATTCAATATCTTTATCGCCTTTTTGATTAGGTTTAATTGCTTTAATATTTGCAACAGGTCGATAATCAACTTGTAATGCTTTTTGCCATAAATTAACCCATTCTTCTTGAGTTATATAATTCTCTTTTTTTCTAAAATATGCATTTTCAACACATAACAAAACGTGCATATGCTGATTATAACTACCATCATTTTTATTAACGGTAACTTCTGTTGAACGCATAAATCCAACAAGATTTTGTTTAACCTTTTTATATCTACTCAACCTATCAAATGCTTTAGTTAGATGCTTCAAACTTTGTTCTAAAGTATCTCCATCTATCGCATTTTTGGTTGAAAGTGTTAAAAACAACCAACGTGCTTTTGGCTTTTCCTTAATTACTTCTTCAATCACTTTTTGAGCTTGATAACTATTTTTCATAGCACGCCTCCAATTACAAACTGGACATAGCTTTGATTTACAAAACCACGTCTTATGTAATTTCAAATAACCTTCATCGGTCGGCTTGAATTCTAAGACGTTACCACATTGTTTTACGTTATAAGCCTTTTTTATTTTTAAAATTTCAAGTATATCTGCATAGCTTACATTATCTATTTTCTTTTCTCTCCATGGGCGTTGTTTCCCACTTTT
>JBOFDW010000258.1:0-3850 GCA_051647385.1 Fusobacteriaceae bacterium | reverse complement strand
GCTGGATTTTTATTTTTTGTAAGAAATTTAAAAAAAAGAAATCATATTTTTATGCGAGAAATTATTGAGAGTTTTAAAAATGGGCGTGAAGTTGTAGATGTTCCAGAATTTTTAAAGGAAGATTATATTGAACTTTTTAATGAAGTAAAAAAACAACGTGCGGAACTTGATAATTCCATAGAAGGTCTCAAAGAATATAGAGATGAACTTGAGGCAACCAATAATGCTCTCGTAATAAAATCAAATCAACTTGAGCGTAGCAATGAAATTCTGGAGAAACGTGTTACAAATATGTCAAATTTAAATGCTCTTGCAAGAACGGTTCTTTCTGTTGATGATTTCGATAAAACTGTTGACGGAATATTGGACGCTTATTTTGTTTTGACTGGTGCAAAAAGATTAGCACTTTATCTTTGGGACGAAAATATTTTAAAATTAAAAAAAATAAAAGGTAACGTAGATTTTAATGGTGAAAGTTTTTGTGAGTCAAGCGAAGTAATAAAATGCCAAAAAATAGAATATAGAAAAGTCTACGAAAATTTATCAAAGTGCCTCAAGATAAGTTCATCAGAAACCATAATAATTTCTTCTTTAATAGTAAAAGGAAAAGAACTCGGAGTAATTTTTGTTGTTGAGGACTTGGACAAGCTTATAAATATTGACGAGGAAACTATATCAGCACTTGTAATTCAAACTTCCATCGCAATAAATAACGCGCAGATTTATTCTGACCTTCTTGTGAAAGAGAGAATGTCAAGTGAACTTGAACTTGCTTCTAAAATTCAGAAAAAAATAATACCGCAAGAATTAAAAACAATTTTTGGACTAGACATAGCAAATTATTTCGAGCCAGCAAAAGAAATCGGCGGAGATTATTATGATTATTTTGTCCATGAGAAAGAATTATTATATGTGACAATGGCTGACGTAAGTGGAAAAGGAGTTCCTGCTGCTTTTTTAATGGCGTTGGCTCGGTCAATACTTAGAACAATTAGTACGATTAGAAGTTTGAACCCACATCAGAATTTGAATGCACTTAATAAAATAATTTTTGACGATATTTCTGAAGATATGTTTATTACAATGATGCACTGCCGTTTTGATTATAAAACAAAAATTTTATCATACTCAAATGCTGGTCACCACCCAATAATAATTTATCGTGCAAAAGAAGATAAAATAGAACTTCATTCTGTGAAGGGAGTTGCGATAGGATTTATAGAAAGGTATAAATATGGTGAAGATGAAATAAAACTTGATGAAGGAGATATAGTTTTACTTTATACTGACGGAGTAATCGAGGCTGAAAACCATGAGAAGAAATTATTTGGAGTCGAAAAATTAAAGCAAATAATTTATGAGAATAAAAATTCTTCTTCTGAAATAATTAAAGAGAAAATTTTGAAATCTATAAGTGAGTTCACAGAGAAAAAAATTCAAGATGATGATATAACTTTTGTTATTTTAAAAAATAATGAACAGGAAAAAATATTAGAAGAAAACTTAAAATAAAAAATAAAAATAAAGAAGAGAAAGAAAAAAAAATAAATAATCTAGATATAACAAAAAATTTAGAGGAGGAAAAAAGTTTTGGACTATATTTTGAAAATGGAAAACATTAGGAAAACTTTTAATGATGGAAAAGTTGTTGCAAATGATTCTATAAGTCTAAATATTATGAGGGGAGAAATTCATGCAATCGTAGGAGAAAACGGGGCTGGAAAATCCACTCTTATGAAAATTTTGAATGGACTTTATAAACCAACTTCAGGTAAAATGTTTTTGAATGGCAACGAAATAAAACTTGATTCACCAAGTGACGCAGCAGAAAAAGGAATAGGAATGGTTTACCAACATTTTATGTTAGTTCCAACTTTAACCGTTGCTGAAAATTTAATATTGGGAGTAGAACCAAAAAAAGGAATTATTTTGGATTTGGATAAGGCACGTGAAAGTGTTATGGAAGTTTCAAAAAAATATTCATTGTCGATTGATCCAGATGCATATGTTCAAGATTTATCTGTTGGAATGCAACAGAGAATTGAAATTTTAAAAATACTTTTCAAAGGTGCAAATCTTTTGGTATTTGATGAGCCAACGGCTGTTCTTACGCCACAAGAAACAAAAGAACTTTATCATATTATGCAAAATCTTATTGAAGAAGGAAAAACAATTATTTTTATCTCCCATAAATTAAATGAAGTTTTGGAAATATCTGATAATATAACGGTTGTTAGACGTGGAAAAAATATTGAAGAATTTAAAACTGAAAATGCTACCAAAGAACTTATAGCAAATGCAATGGTTGGTCGAGCTGTACTTTTTAGAACTGAGCGTCCAGAAGTTGAGTTTGGAAAAAAAATTCTTGAACTTGAAGATATAAGTATAAAAAATAAATTTGGAGTAACAAAAGTTGACGGTGTTTCTTTTTCCATAAGAGAAGGAGAAGTTGTTGGTTTGGCTGGAGTTGAGGGAAGTGGGCAAACAGAACTTGTCGAAGCTTTAAACGGACTTCAAAAAATTGAATCAGGTAAAATAATTTTGGACAGTAATGATATTTCAAATAAAAAAGCAAGTCAACTTGTTGATTATGGGATTGCACATATACCAGAGGACAGACACAAAAGAGGGGCAATATCTGAATACACGGCGGCAGAAAATTTTGTACTTGGTCAGCACAAGACAGTTTATAGAAAAAGATTAATAGGAATAGACACAGATAAAATAAAATTAGCAACGAAAAAATATATGGAAAAATATGATATAAGACCAACTGATCCAAATTTAGAATTTGGAAAATTTTCTGGAGGAAATCAGCAGAAAATAATTGTTGCACGAGAATTGGAACGTTATAATAAATTTATCGTTGCTTCACAACCAACAAGAGGAGTAGATATTGGAGCAATAGAATCTATACATAAAATTTTGTTGGAAGAAAAAAAGAAAAAGAAAGCTAGCTTGGTTGTGTCATCAGAGCTTTCAGAAATTTTAAATTTATCAGATACAATAGTTGTTATGTGTGCAGGAAAAATTTCTGGAACGCTTAAGAGAGAAGATGCAACAGAAGAAAAAATAGGAATACTTATGGTAGGGGGTAAAATATAATTATGAATATTAATAAAAAATTAGAAAATATTTTAATTCCTTTCATAGCTGTTTTTATAGCCCTAATTATTGGTGGAATAATTATTTTGCTTCTAAAAGAAAATCCTTTTGAAGCTTATTATTATCTTTTCACTGGAGCTTTTGCTTCACAAAAAGCTATTGCAAGAACTTTGCTCGAAGCAACTCCAATGATTTTTACAGGACTTGCAGTTTTATTTGCATTTAAGGGCGGACTTTTTAATATTGGTGGACAAGGACAAGCTGTTCTTGCAGGAATTTTTTCTGCTGGAATAGGAGCTTATGTTACCAATAAATTTGTGAATAATGTTTTTGTAGTTGTTATAATAGCAATGTGTGTTGGATTTCTTTGGGCATTTATAGCAGGACTTTTGAAAGCTTATTTAGGAGTACACGAAGTTATTTCAACTATTATGTTAAATTATATTGCGACAAATATTGACGGTTATTCTATAAATTATATTTTAAAAGAGGGTGGGCTCAATGGACCAAGTCCACAGACTCCACCAGTAATGGAAGCAACAAGATTTATAGAACTCATGCCAGCCACGAATGAAGTTTTGAATTTTGGATTTATAATTGCATTAATATCAGTTGTTGTTGTTTGGTTTATTTTGGAGAAAACAACTTTAGGATATGAAATAAAAGCAGTTGGATATAATCCTACAAGTTCTGAGAACGGCGGAATAAATGTAAAATTTATTATGGCTATGACACTTGGGTTATC
>JBOFDW010000257.1:0-32801 GCA_051647385.1 Fusobacteriaceae bacterium | reverse complement strand
ATGTTACTAATTCTACAATTTCTTTTTTAAATTCATCGTCATAAATTTTTCTTTCCATAATTTAACAACTCCTCTTTCATATTATATTTTAACATAATACGAAAGATAAAATCTGTCACCTTTTATATCATAACACCACTATTTTTGTTCCTTTATATTTATCATTTATCATGGAATTCTATCAAGATAGTAGATAAAAATTTTAATTTGTATTTTTTCTATCAAGAACCGATTTTATTGTTTTAATTAAAATTTTTAAATCCAACATAAAACTTATTTTTTTTATATAATATAAATCAAATTTTTCTTTTTCTTCTGGAGTCAAACTGCTTCGTCCATTAATTTGAGCATATCCTGTAATCCCAGGTAGAACAGCAGTCCTTTGTTTCTCTATTTTATTTGGATTTTGTGTGTAAGCATCTGGTCTTGGTCCAATAAAACTCATTTCCCCCTTTAATACATTTATTATTTGTGGAAGCTCATCTACACTAATTTTTCTAAGTATTTTTCCAACTTTTGTCACTCTATCGTCTGAATCCAAAGTATATTTTGGACCAATATTTTCTGCATCTTTTACCATAGTTCTAAACTTATAGACTAATATAGTTTTTAAATGTTTTCCAAATCTTTTATGTTTAAAAATAACTTCGCCTTTTGAATCTAGTTTTATAATAATTCCAACAAACAAAATTATTAAAATTAAAGGAACAAATAAAATAATTCCAACTAGTATGTCAAAAAATCTTTTTACATATTTTTCGTAAAACATTTTTCATTCCTTTCTATCTTTTATTATTTTTTGAACCAATTTTTTTATTTTTATTTTATTTTCAATTAATTCCTCATCGCTACAACTTAGCAATTCTGAATACCTTTCCCTAATTTTTGAAACTTCTTTTTTCAAATCTAAGTTATTTTCTCCTCTATCAAAGGTTCTTGACAATATTACATATTCAGATATTAGTCTCACATGCTCGCTCAAAATAATTTCAGATGGAATTAGACCTTCACCTATCCTTGCTATACCACCTACCCCTAATAACTTATTTTTGCTTTTGATTTTCTCTGCTAAATAATCTACTAACCCACTAGTTAAACATTCAAACATAAAATCTAGCCCCAAAGACAAATATAAGTCATTTAATCCTATATGCACAATATCTATTCCTTCTATTTCAAGAATCTCATCAATCCTTACCATTGCTTGTGAAGTTTCCAACAGTAAACAAACTTTAGCTCTTTTATCTACCTTTTTCACAAAATTTTCAACTTCTTGAGTTGTTTTAAACATTGGCAACATAATAATATCAGCACCATATTCTATAACTTTTTCAATTTCTTCATATCCACCATCAAAAATTGGATTAATCCGAACTAAAAGTTGTGCTTTGGTAAGTTGTTTTTTTATTTTTGAGACATCTTTGATTTGGTGTTTTGATATTACTGTGTCCAAATGACCTTGACGTTCGAATTTTCCGTTTATTTCAAGGTCAACAAAAATTATATCGATACCTGCCAGCTCATATTTTTTTGCCTTTTCTACGTCATCGGTAATTTTCATTAAATTCATTTTTGTGATTTTTTTATTCACTTTTCCAACCCTTTTTTAATTTGTTAAAATATATCAAACCAAAATAACAGCTTCCTAGCATTACCGCAATAAAAATAAGCAATAATGTTCTTCCTATTATTCCTGAATTTCTAAAAATTTGGTAAGTTATAATATAAATTAGTTCTGCAAGCATAAATAAAATAGTAGAAAAAATAAAACATCTTAGCAATTTAATATTTTTCAAAGAAAAATACTTTTCTTTTTTAACTAATCTATATATTAACGCAAAAGCAACCAAAACATTTGCCATAGTTGTCGCCAAAGCCAAGCCTCTGTAATCTAAAAATTTCACCAACAAAAGATTTAACACAATATTTATTATTATCCCAAATACCGAAACTAGTGATGTAAACTTTGTCTTTTTTGCAGAATAAAAAATATTTTGTGAAACAGATACAAGGCTCATCCCTAACATTGTAAATGAATAGTATTTCAATGCTGAACCTACAATTTCTACATTTTTTAAAGTAAATTCTCCTCTTTCAAAAGCCACAGAGACAATAAATTCGCTGAAGACCAAAACAAATATTGATATAAAACTAAAAATAAAAACTAAAATTTCCATTTTTTTTTCTATGAAAGTAGAAAAATTTTCCATAGACCTTTCGGAAAAAAATTTACTTATAACTGGAAAAGTTGAAACAGAAATGGCTCCCATAATTACTCCAAGAGGCATTTGAATTAATCTATTAGCATAGTTTAGAGAAGATATACTTCCCATCTCCAATTTTGAAGCAATTATTCTGTCTATTATAAAGTTGATCTGACCTGCCAACAGTGCAAACATTATAGGAAATATTAGTGCGATGATTTCTTTAAACTTTTCATTAAAAAAATCAACCTTCATTTTTTTTACGTGTCCTATTTGTTTTAAAACCAAAAAATAAAGAGTTACCGCTTGGATTCCTAAAGCAATAATTAAGCTAATTATAAAAGCATATATTCCTAACTTCACACTCAAAATTAAACTGACTAAAACTATGGCTACATTATGAACTACATTACTGAAAGAAACAGATATATTTTCTCCGAATAAATTTAAGATAGATTTAAGAATAGTTCCATAAACCAAAAATGGAACAGATAATATTGATATCCTTAGCATCAAAGTAGCAGTTACTTTTACTTCAACACTAAAACCAGGAACCAATAAACCAATTATTTTATGTCCAAAAATAATTACTAGCCCTGTAAAAGCAATGGAAATCAAAATAAAATTTCCGTTGATAATCTTGGTATTCTCTCTTATCTTTTCCTTATCATTAATATCCTTTATAAAAACTGGTATTATTCCAGCACTTATTGCTCCAACTGCCATAACTTCTATTAACATATTTTGTATTGAGTTCGCAACAAAATATGCGTCTGTTGTTGATGTAACTCCAAATTTATAAGCTATTAGCATTTCTCTAAAAAATCCCAATACCCTATATAACAGTGTCAACGATGTCACACCTATGATTGATTTCAAAATTTTATTTTTCTCCATTTAAATTTATTCTCCATTTAAAAGGTAAAAGACATATTTTTAAATAAATTGGAATTATACATAAAGTAAATGCTGTTATGCCAAATAAACCACAAAAGTAAGCTGAAAATTCAAAGATAACAAGCTTTTTTACATACTTAAGTTCCATTTTTCTTGAAGCATAAAACAAATAAAAATTAACCGTCATCATCAAAAGTACGATTAACATTATTTTATAACTAAAAAAAACACCGTGCTCTTCTACCATAATATAAATTGAACCAAAATAATCATAATTCTTTTTTAACATTAACAAAATATATTTTCCAAATATTAATCACTAAAAAAATTAAAAAAAATAAACTTTTCTTTATATTCTCTTTTTCTTTAAATAATTTTAAAGTATAGAAAACTCCTATGCCATGAAAAAAAACAATATCAGAATTAAGTTTTTTTATAGTTTTAAATAGATTTTTCATGAAAACTCTTGAAGATATTTTAAATATGACAGGAAGCCTTAAAATTTTTATATCGAATTTTTTCTCAAACGCATGATACTCATCCGTTGATATTTTTTTATAAAAAGGTGTAGTATCAGTCGAGCAAATAAGCACAACCTCATCTCGATTATGCTTGTTTCCTCTAATTATTTCATTGATTTGATAATTTGCACTTGGATCAAAATAATCTTCAACATGAATAATCTTCATTTTTAATTTCCCGTCTTTCATTTATTTAATCAATAAATTTTGCAATATTTTTATAAACTTCAATAATATCTCTACCTAAAATTTCTTTTTTAGATTAATTGCATCTATTTCATCTATGATAGCTGGAGTCAAGGAATATTAGCCAGCATAAATTCTCGGTAACAACTTTTCTAAATTTTACATAAACAAATGTTTCAAATAGTATTCTTTTTCTTATGAATTTTTTATATTTTTTATATTTTTAGCATGGATTAATAAATTTGATATGTATCCTTTTATAATCGCTACAATTAGTCCAACTACAATCCCAATTAATAAACCTTTAATTAATTTTACAATAGAACCATTTGTTAATTCTTTTACGTAAATATCAGAACTAATTTCAAGCGGAGTAAACGTCTCAAGTTGAACCTTCAAACCATCCATTCCTAAAAGCTCATCAGAATATTTTTTATAAACATCATTAGCTTCTTTGCTTTCTTCAAAAAGCAAAGAGTTTTGAGAATTTAACAGTCCAACTATTCCATTGCTAGCAAGAGCTTCTTTTGGAGTGTTTTTAATTACTTTATCCACTTTTTTTTCTGTTTCAACAAGGATTGCTTGGGCTCTTTCTTTTGCTATTTTTGTAGCTCCGTATTTTGCATTTATCTCACTGATATAATATTTTTTGAATTCTTCATTAAAAATTTCGATATATGAAGAAATGAATTTTTTTCCAACAGGTTCTGCAAAAAACTTCCCTTCATATTTTCTGGGAAGTCTTACCTCAATAGTGAAATTTTTATTATTATTATTATTATTATTATTATTATTATTATTATTATTATTATTATTATTATTATCTATTTTATTTTCATGAACTATTAAATTTTCTTCGTATTTAGTTATTTTTTTTCCATAAATATCTTCTCTTGATTTATTCAAACTTTTCAAAAACCACAATCTGCTATCATAAGTATCATATCCATATGCAAATTTTTTCATATAATATTTTTTTAACTCTGGATTTTTCTCAAATAATTTATTTTGCAATTCAGATTTATATGTTAATTTATCAAATGTCATTTTTTCATTTGATAAATTTGCCTTTGAAAGATAGAAATCATCCAAAGTTATTAACACTAAATTCTGACCTACATCCACTTGTTTTGAATAATATCCCAAAAGAACTGTTCCAAAATTTATTATAAATACAATAACAACAATACCTATCATCCAAAGAATATTTTGTTTGGCATAAAGATAAGATTGCCTGATAAAACCTATAAATGATATTAATATTTCATCAATAGACATTTCCTTTTCTATTCCATTGATAGTTTTATTCTCAATATTATCTTTTTCATTTAACATTTGCAAACACCTCTCCTAATAATTATTCTGTTTTTTTCTTTATATTTATAATTTTTTTCACGCAAACAATTTTTTTGTAAAATACCAAAATATTATACCATAAAAAAAAGATGTATGCTAGTTTTTTCCTTAAACTTTGAACTTTCTTAATTTTTAAAATAATTTTTTCAAAATAAATTCTATTTTGAAATTAATTTTTTTAACAATAAATAAACTTCTTTAAAATAAAAAGTGAAAATAAAAACAAAAGTAAAAAAATATAAAAATATATATAAATATTTAAGATTTAAAAAATCAGCTATAATTCCTAAAAACATAGCACAACTAATAATAATAAATTTTTTAGAAATATTTACTAATTTATATTTTTTACAAATTAATGCCATAACAAAAACTGATACAATATAACTTGAAAGTGTTGCAAAAGCAGCTCCACGAATTCCATGACTTTTTATTAATAAAAAATTTAAAATTAAATTAATTACTACTCCAAATATTAAAGATAAAGTTGAAAGATATGATTTTTTTATTACCAAAACCTGATTTCCTATAGTTTGAAATAACATTAGAATAAGTGGCGAAAGAAATAAGAGTGGAAAAACTTCAAAACCTCGAGTATAATTCCCAGTAAAAAGATAATTAAATATAAATCTATTTATTGGAATTATAAAAATATAAGCAATAAAACTTATAATTCCCAAATACTCAAAAACTTTCGAATTTAATTTTACCTGATCTTTATCTTTCATTGTTGAAAAAGCAAAGTATTGCCACCCACCAGCAAAAGCTGCGTAAATAAGTTGGCTCACACTTGCAACTTTTGAACCTATTGAATATATCCCGAGTTCTGCAACTCCAATCATATTACTTATCATTATTCTATCCATTGAATTATATATCCAATATATTAGAAAAGATGGCATTAATGGTATTCCAATTTTCAAAAGTTCTTTGGCTATTTTTTTATCAAATATTTTTATAGAAAAATCTTTTTTATTTAAAAAATAATATGCGATAAACATTATTAAATTTAATAAAAAAGAACTATAAATCATGGATTGAAAAGTATAACCAAGTTTTATGAAAAACAAAATAAAAATAACATTTAAAATTGGCGATACAAATCCAATTATTAAATAAACTTTTTTCTCGTTTCTCATTCGTGTAGGAGCTGCTATAATACTAGAAATAGCTCCTAAAAATATAGAAGAAACTAATAAAATATTTAAATTATTATTTTGTATTTCTTTTGGTAAATATTTAGAAAAAACAAAACTAAAAACTATTATTAGTGCCGATATCGAAAAAGAAATACAAACAACTAAATTTAAAGCTGTTGCCGCAACTCTTTTTTTGTGTAATTCATCATCTTTTTTTTCAAAAAATTCTCGAAACAAAGCGTCATAAATTCCCATAATTGAAATCGCTGTTCCAAAAGATAATGCAACATTATATAAATCTACCCAACCATAAGCACTCGTATCTGGTAACATTTTTGTTATAATCGGCAAAGTTATAAAAGGAATTACTTTTACCAAAGCAGCGAGTCCACCAAAAAATAGCATGTTCTCCAAAAATAATTTTAACCGACTTTTTTCCTTCATATTTAAAATCCCTTTATTTTATTATTTTTATTTATTCTTTATAACAATTTAAAAATTAAAATTTTATAAATTATTTAAACCACATTATCAACAATCTTCAAAATATAAAAGCCTTTTACCTCAAACAATAATTTCATTATTAAAAAATCTCTCCGCCTGTTATACAAATATTATTACCAGTCATAAATGTATTTTTATCTGAAAACATAAAATTAATCATATTTACAACTTCTTTAAGTTGCACAAATCTTTTTTGTGGATGTGCTTCCAATGCCATTTCAATTGTTCTTGAGTCCATTTCCTTTAAAAACTTTGTCTCCATCATACTTGGAGAAATTCCATTTATTTGAATACCATAACCAGAATATTCTGCCGCCAAGGCTTTTACAAGTCCTAAAAGAGAATATTTTGCCACAACATATGACGCCCAAAATTTTGGTGGAACTCCCATTGTACAGCTAGAAAGCATTATAATAATTTTTCCGTATTTATTTTTTTTCATACATGGAATAATTTCTTTAAGTATTTCTATAATTGAAAAAAGTTGTATTGATAAATCTTTTTCATAAGTTTTTAAAGTGGTTTTATTAAATCTTTCTTGATTTACAACTGGAGCAGCAAGATGCAACACTTTTTGTATATCATATTTTCCTACTAACTCTTTTATCTTTTCTGCAAGTTTATTCGTATTACTTAAATCAAACTTTACACTTTCGATGTCTAAAAAATATTTTTTTTCCAGTTTTTTTAGACTTTCATCAGAATTATTATATAGCGCTATTATTTTTTGCTCTTTATTTTCTAAATTTTTCAAAAACTCATGCCCTAAATCTGATGTAGCACCTGTTATTAACAACGCTTTTTTCATTTATTCTAGCACTCCTATATTAATTTTGGCAACAGAAATTTTTTCGCCTTTCTGATTTTTTATGTTAGCATTTATTTCTGCAACTTTATAGACATCATTTAAATAAATTATTTCTCCAGTTACAACCAAAATATCATTTGCAAAAGCTGGTTTTTTGAAAGAAATATCAATAGAATGCAACAAACATTTTTCACCGGGTAAATAAACACCAACAAGTGTAGAATAAAAACTAGAAGTCAGCATTCCGTGTGCAACACGTCCAGACATATTTTTAGATTTAGCATATTCATCACTCATGTGAAGCGGGTTAACATCTCCTGATATCCCAGCAAATTTATCCAGCAAGTCTAAATTTATTTTTACTTCAAACGAATCTTTTAATCCAATAAAAAGCTCATTATATTTATAAGTTTTCATATTGAATCACCCTATTTTTTTTTCTATTAGCCCTAACATTTCTCCAACATTCTTTAATCCAGTAATTTCATTTAAACTAAATTTGATTACAAATTCTTTTTCTATAGATGTTATAAGATTTATCTGTGCTAACGAATCCCAATCTTCTATGTCGGCAGCTGTTGTTTCTTTTTTTATCACCAATTTTTCATCATCAAAAACATCTTTAAAAATATCTTCTAATCTCTCTTTTATACTTTTCATTTTTCTCCTCATACTTTATTTTTATTTTTTTTAAATTTAATATTTTTCTATTTTTATAAAATCATTAAATTTTTGTTTTATATTTGAAATATTCAAAACCCATTGGCTTGCATTTTCTCCTAACTCAATATTTTCAAAACCTAAATCTTTATAATGATTGGCAACCATATTATTTTTTTCTGTTCTATAATAATAACCATATATTTTTTCAAGTTTTTTCTCTTTGCAAAAATCAATTATATAATCAAGCATTGCTCTTTCCATATCTCTTTTTAAAACTCTACAACTCATGAGCCACAAGTCCAAATGTAAATTTTTTTCTTTTATTGTCCCACCAACAATACTTATAAGTCCGTTGTCTCCAAATTTATCTTTTAATCTTCCATAAATCAACATTTTATCTTCAGAATAACAATCTTTTTCCACTTCACTTTGCGTAACTCTTTTTGTAGTTAAATTAAATTGATTTGTTTTATTTATAAGCTGCGTAACTCTATCAAAATAAATTGGCTCAACTTTAGAAATTTCTGCAACCATATTTAAAGACTTTAGAAAATCTTTATAAGTTCCATGCTTTTTTTCTTCTTGTGACCTTTCTATATTTTCTTTGTATGTTTCATTTCTCTTTAAATCTTCTTTTGATAAACTTGTAATTTCAAAGTAACCATTTTTATCTATGAAATCTATATAGTCAACAATATTTTCTCCTATATTTGGAACTGCAACATCTGGCAAATTTTCCTCCACACTTTGCCGTTCAACAGGATTATCATCTATAAATACCAAACTATTTTCCCCAATATTTAATTCTTTTGCTATTGTTTCTATATTTATATATTTTGGCTCCCAATTTGCTTTTATATTGATAAAATCTTTTTCTTTCAAAATCATATCTTGAAGATTGAGCCCTTCTTTTGCAATATTTTCTTCATTCTTTGATGAAATAGCGAGAATAATTCCCCTATCTTTTAGCTGCTTAATATATTTTTGAAATCCTGTATGTGATTCTCCAACTGCTGTTTCTGTTCCAATTTTAATATTATTTACTCCATCGTCGCCTATAACTCCGCCCCAAAGTGTATTATCCAAATCAAGAACAAGAGCTTTTTTGGTTTTCCCATAAATACTTTTTATAATATTTGATAAATTTTTACAAAAAACTGGCACAGCGTCAAGAGAAAGTACATACTTATATCCATACCAAACATTTAAATCGTGCCATTTATCAAGACCAAAACTTGCAGATAAATAATTTATATCATTAATAAAAAAATTATTTTTATTTTTAGAATAATTTGCAATTTCAATATTTAATTTATCGATAAAGTTTATTAACCCACCGCTTAAAGTTCTCTCCAAATTTCCGTGAGGTCTATGTTTTGGATACTCAAAATTATTTTGAATAATTATGCAATTAAATTTTTCATATAAATTATTCCAAATCTCATGTAATTTATTTTTTTCATTTTGAAATAAAGAATAATTAATTTCATCGCTATTTAAAATATTTGGAATATTTTGAATATTTCTATAACTTGTATGAATAAATATTATATCTGGATTAAACTTTTCAAGTTCATCACCATACAAAGCATCTTCATAATATTTATTGTATTCTGACTCATAAAATTCTACTTTTATTCCATCCTCAAGTAAAAAAATATCTAAAATATCTCTAATTTCATTGGTTGTGGTTCCTCCTAAAATGGCAATTCTTTTTTCTAAAAAATTATTTTTTTCCAGTAATTTTCTTTTTATAGATTTTTTCTTTCTCAAAATAAAATCAGAATCCACTGGATAATCAAATATTTTCGCCATAATTTCCAACCTTTTCTAATCATTTTTTTTAATACTTATATTATTATTTTTTGCCCAAACTTCAAAATTCATTTTTTCCCACGGCATTCCTTTATCAAAACGTTCCATCCATGGATAAGCTTCTTTTCCATCCTTTGTTTTCAAAAACCTAATATCTCTCACTGCTTTCATGGGATTACCAAATACAAATGTTCCTTCCTTTACATTTCTTGAAACAAATGTTCCAGCTCCTACTAAAGAAAACTCTCCAACAATTACTCCTGGTAAAATAATTGCTCCCGAAGCAATTACAGCAAATTTTTTCACAGTAGAACCAAACCATGTACCTGAAGGTGGATTCGGATCATTCGTCATTATAACTTTCGGAAAAATCCATACATAGTCTTCGATAATAGCATTTTCAGACACAACTATATCAGAATGAAGAGAAACATAATTTCCAATTTTGGCACCACTTAGCAAAAGAGTATTGATTCCAATCCTTGTATTATCTCCAATTATTAAATTTTCTCTTATTACAACCTTGTGCCCAGTTTGAAAATTTTCTCCAATATTACTTGAATGGTAAATTATAGTATGTGACCTTATAATAGCTTTTTCACCAATAATTGTTTTTTTATATTTTGGATTAAAATAATTTATTCCAATTTCTCCCAAAGTGACATAAGCTCCAACATAAGAATTAGAACCTAATTCAACTCCATTCAAAATTCTTGCATAATCATCTATTTTTACATTATCTCCAATAGTCACCTCATCTTTAATAATTACTCCATATCCTATTGAAACATTTTTTCCAATTTTTGCTTTACTTGAAATCATCTTTTCCATATCTTATCCTTTTGAAATAATTTGAAATTTATTTATTTTTTCTATTACATAAGAAATTTCTTCGTCAGTCATTCCGTTATATAAAGGCAAACTTAAAACTGTTTCAGCTAAATTTTCAGTTATAGGAAAATTTCCTTTTTTATATCCTAAATATTCGTAAGCTTTTGAAAGATGTGGTGGAATTGGATAATGTATCACAGTTCCTATTTCATTTTCATCTAAATATTTTTGAAATTTTTCTCTTTCTTCAACTTCAACAACAAATAAATGCCAAACATGTGTTGCGCCGTTTCTTATTTTTGGTAACTTTATTTTTGAATTTTTTATTTCGCCTAAATATCTTTTTGAAATATATTCACGTTGAGCCGTTAATTCTTTCAGATGCGTAAGCTTCACTCTTAAAAGTCCAGCTTGAATTTCATCAAGTCTTGCGTTATAACCTATTTCTTCGTTATGATATTTTTTATTGCTACCATAATTTCTAAGCATTTTTATCTTGTTATACAAATCTTCTCTGTTTGTTGTTATGGCTCCACCATCACCAAAACATCCTAAATTTTTACCAGGATAAAAACTCCAACATGCTATATCTCCAAATGTTCCACAATTTAATCCTTCAAACTTTGCTTCGTGCGATTGTGCACAATCTTCTACAACATACAAATTATATTTTTTAGCAATTTCCATTATGCGTTTCATATTAGAAGCCTGACCATAAAGATGAACAACACAAATTGCTTTTGTATTTTTTGTTATTTTTTCTTCGATTTTTTCAACATCTAAATTATGATATTCATCAGGTTCTACAAATACTGGTATTGCTCCGTGACATGTAAATCCCATAACAGAAGCAATAAAAGTATTTCCTTGTACAATGACTTCATCGCCTTTTCCTATTCCAAATGCTCTAAATGCTATTACCAAAGCATTTAATCCATTATCTATTCCTAAACAATATTTTTGTCCAATAAAACTTGCATACTCTTTTTCAAAAAGTTCTAATTCTTTACCCATTATGTACCAACCGCTTTCCATAACTTCTATTAATTTTTTATCATATTCAGTTTTGTACATAAAATATTGTTTTCCCAATATATTAAATGGTACCTTCATTTTTTATCTCCTTCCATATTTGTAGTACAATCTCTATAAAAGTAATTAATCATATTTGAAATTTATATTTTATTTGAATTCTAGAAACAAATAACATTCATTATATTACATTTGTTGCAGAACTTAAAATAGAATCAATTGATTCTGCATTTATTTTTTTATAAATTTGCATTGTTTGAAATATAAGGGTACTTAGAATAAAAGCAATAAAAATAAAAACAAAATAAAAGGAAACTCTTGCAAAAGTAAACTCTCTTATTATTTTTGTTTTTTCTTTTATGATTTTATTCAAAAAACATGCAAATAAAAAATACCCAATAAAATAGATCTGCATAAAAAATCTTGTTTCAATCATTGTTGGAATGCAAAAAATAACCGGAATTATAAAAAACAAAATCAATTTATAATTTTTAAAATTTATCTTTTTTTTGAAAATATTTCTAAAAACAAAAAACCAAATTGTATAATTAAGAAAAGAAATTAAAAATCTATTCACAAACATATTTTTAACATAAACATCAGGATAGTATTGATCTAAACCATTAAAAATGTGTTTTGCATAAATAAGTGACATTTTAAAAGGAAATTTTAATAATATTTTTATGTATTGAATAATTGATTTTATCACTCCTGTTTCTCTTAAAATACTTACCCCATTATGATCAAAAAATATTATTGCTCTAGCAGGTGGTTTAGAAACATCTGACTCGAATCTTTGATAAATAACACCTGCGTTTAATTGGCTAATATAAAGATCTCCAGCATAATTCAACTTCATGCTTTGTGCAGCTTTTCTATTTATTATTACCTGAGGAGTGGCAACTATCGCTATAGCAAAAATAAAAATAAATATATGTATATATTGTCTTTTTAGAAAAGACTTATAACATAAATAAAAAAACAAAAAAATTACAAACGAAGCATAGATTGGCCTCATATAATAAGAACAACCTGCAAAAAAACCTGCAAAAAAATAAACAATCTTTGAATCAGCAAATTTCAACAATAAATAAAGTGATATTCCAGAAACTATTATTGCTGGAAAATCTGACAAATAAGTGAAAAACATCCCTTTCCAAAAAATTATTATTAATAAAACAAATAATGTTCTTACTAGAATACTTATTTTTATTTCAAATAGTTTAGATAAAAAATTTGGGAAAATATAATAAAAAATTCCACCATACAATATAACTTGAAAATATTTTAATCCAACTAATGGTTCTATTCTTAGAAATACAAAAATCGAAAATAATATTTTCAAAGTAAAAGTTAGTAAATAGCTCCGCACAGAAAAGCTATACTCACCTTTTATTGAAGCATTTAAATATCCTTCAGCATCACCAAACATTGCCATTTCTGTATTTTTTGCCACAATAATTAATGAAATTAAAATTAGTATAAAAATTAGTAATTCTTTCATCCATGTTTTTTTTAATATCATCAACCTAATAGAATCAATCACAAAAACCTCCCATCATAAATTCTTCAATTTTTTGTATTCTTCATAATTTCTTATATAGTCTTTTTCATCATAAATTTCTGAAGCACCAACACATAATATACTATCTTTCTTCAAAGATATAAATTCTCTCCAATAACCTACATTAACTATTAAAATTTTTGTTGGATCATCCAAAATATATTTACTCCAATTTTTACCGTCACTAAAATCTATCTCTATTGCCCCATACGGACACCACATAACTTGTTTTAGTTCTTTATGGGCATGAAATCCTCTCCTGTTTTCTTCAGAAAATTCATAAATATAATAAATTCTTTTTATATCAAACTCTATCTCTTTTCCTTTCTCAAAATAAGAAAGACTCCCACCTAGAGATGTAATTTTTTTTATTATTTTTAATTCAACATTTTTCATAGTACATCTCCAGCAAAGTTAATAATTTTAAGGAAAAAAATTTTTTATTTACGAACCAAGAGTAATTCCAAATAAAAGTTTTATAATTTTTTTTATTATTTTTCTGATTTCACCATTAATATTTTTGAAAGATAAAAAATATATAGTGTTACCAAAATAGCGAATAATACCTTCTGACTTTTTAAACTTATTGCAAATTTTTTCAATATTGTAATCATACACCACCAGATACATTCCTCTTTTTTTCGCTTCTGGAATCAGTATTTGCTCTCTAAATTTTTCTAAATTACAGGTATGTTCACTCACTCTTTTTGTTTTTGAAATTTTTTCAAATTCTTCCTTTGACCTTACTCTGTATTTCACTTCATACTTATCTAATAAATTTATTTTTATCCCTGCATTAACTAGAGCAAAAGCAAACTGATAGTCATCTAACATAGGATATTTTTCATTTGGAAAACCAATTTTATTCCATAATTCATTTTTAATAAAAAATCCAATCATGCTTATTTTATATTCTTTTATCAATTTTTTTAATTGCTTTTTTACATTTAGTCTGGCGAATTTCAACATGTGTTTATCACCATATGCCAACATTTTTCTTTCGTATTCTTCATCTGGAATCGTTGTAAACGAGATATATTTTGAAACACATACTTCATATCCATTTTCCAAGCAAAATTTCAAACTGTCTTCTATACAGCTTTCAAGTAATAAATCATCACCAGACAAATATTTTATATACTCGCCTGTTGCTTTTTTTGTTCCTCTAATAAAATTAGGAACTATACCAGTATTTATTTCACTCTTAACAATCTGAATTATCACAAATCTTTTTTCATTTTCTTTTAGCCAATCTTCAATAATCTTTAATGAATTATCCGTAGAACTATCATCCGTTATTACCAATTCTAAATTCTTATATGTCTGTTTTTTTACACTTTCCAAAGTTTCTATAATAGTTTCTGCTGAATTATAAGTTATAACCACTACACTAACAAATATTTTTTCCAATTTTGATTTCTTCACCTCTTTTTTCTATGTAATTAAATACAAATAACAAAACTATTAAATTCCAAATAGGCCCAACCCAATAAAAAGTCCCTTTTACATGGCAAGCTATTACTACTAAAAATATAATTATTAATATTTTTTTTTTCTCCATTTTTCCATTTTGTATTGTATAAAATACTGCTATAAAATTCATAATAAAGAACGCATAAAGCAAAGCAATATAAAATATTCCTCCATACCAAAGATCGTTAACAAATCCTATGTCAGACATTATTTGTTTGCCATTATGTACAACTCCCCCCATTACAGTTTTACCTATTCCAAAAAAGAAATCAAATCCTTTCGGCAATCTCTTAAAATCTTCTCCTAATAATGTTTCAAAGGTTCCTGTTTTTTTTCCAGCTAACAAAGCTATCAATTGATTTGCTCCAGCATTTATCCAACGAAATGTAATATTGTTTTTTGGAATTAAATTAAACAAAAAAATCACAATAATCAAAGATATGATAATTTTAAATATTATTTTTTTTTGCGGTAAAATAATTTTTGTTTTATTTTTAAAAATAGAAAAAAATATTAAAAAAATTACACCTATAAAAAAAGTAATTATTGTTATTCTTCCGTTAACAATACCTGAAAAAAATATTAAAAGAATAAATATATAATATTTTGAATTAACCCTAAACGAATACATTAAGCAAAGAAAGGCTATCAGACCTTGTGCTGCTGGATATGAATATGTAAGTCCTAATCCTAATCCGTTTAATCTGTTAGAATACAATGTTTTCATTAGCTTTAATTGTTCCAATGATAAATTTGCTGGTGTTACTATAAAAGTTTCAAAAAGTAGTTTTTTAAACTCTGGAATAAGAACACATAGTAATGAAATAATTCCTTGAAGTATCGCAACTATGATGATATCTTTCACCAAATGATCCATATTTTTATTTTTTTTCTTTAGATAGAGTACTATCGCTCCTGCTATAATTGGAATTTCAATAAAAGATGACATATTTCCTCTGAGAACTTCACTATTATTATTAGTAGTAAAGAAAATTATTACATTAAAAAATATAATAACAATTACTGCTATCCAATTAAAAAATATAATATTTTTCTTTAGATAATATTTTTGTATAAATTTATTTTCTTTCAATATGTATATAAAAGAAAAAACAAACATCACATGATTTATTTTTTCAATATAACGTGGCATATATATGTATGAAAATAAAATTACAATAAATAATACTTTTTTCATATCTTTACCCTTCTAAATTTTTTCAGCAAGTTCCAATATTTTTTTTGCTTGACCCACATTATTCTTTTCTTTAAGCACAAATTCCTTAGCTTTTAATCCAAACTCATGAAGTTCTTTTCTATCTTTACTTAAAATCTCTTCAAGTTTATTTTTCAAACCTTCAACATTTTCATTTTCTATCAAATAAACATAATCATAATATTCCTTTGGCATTCCAGGAAGTTTTGTTGTGAGTATTGGAGTCCCAGAAACCATATATTCCATATTTTTAGAAGGAAAAGAATATTTTGTATATTCCTCAACAGTAGGTCTTGGATTTATTAATAATGTTGCCTTCAACTCTTCTTCCACAACTTTTTTATTCTCGACACTTCCAAAATATTTTATATTTTTTTCTGTTTTACATATTTCTTTAATTTCACTTTCATAATATCCACTTCCATACAAATGCAATTCTGAATCTTTATCATGCAACAATAAAAATGCTTCTATTAGATTTTTTATTCCGTATTTTTCTTTTAGAGCTCCTGCATATACGCAGACTTTTTTTTCATGTTTGTTTTCTATTATATTTTCTGTTTTTTCCATTTTTATATCTACTTGACCTTCTAAAACAATAAAAGGTTTTTTGGACTTATTCCAAACATCATTCATTTGTTCTGTCAAAAAGATATATCCCGATAACTGTTTTACAAAATATCTGTTTAATTTATCACGTATTTTTTTTGAAAAACTTGAATTTTTTCCTTCTTGTTCTACCAAAAGTTCTGGCAAATCTGTTACTATTCCTATGGCTTTTTTATTTTTTAATTTTAGCCATAATACAGTTGAAATTAAAAGTGAATTATTTAAAATATCGCAAATAATTATATTTTCTTTATTTTTAGTTGACTCACGAATTGTTTCAATTAAAGAAAATAAAACATTGCAAATACTTTTAATTATTTTTAAATTAATAAAACACGGATATATTATTTTCAATCTTTCTTTAATCATATTTTCTTCTTCTCTTTTAAAAATAATTTTTTTAGATATTTTTCTATTTATTGGAAGAGAAGATATTGCAACAACCTCAATATTTTCTTGGCATACCAATCCATCTGTAATAAGAAAATGATATTTTTGCACAGCATGATGAATTATTTCATTTGAAAAATATTTTGATTTTTGTGTCCTTGTTATCAAATTTGACAAATATATTATTTTTATCATTGTGCCTAATTACCTCATTTTTTATTTATATAACTTTGTATTTGCTCTTTTTCTATTTTATCAAAATCCAAATTTACTACATTAAATTTTATTTTTTCATAATATTTTATATCACACATTTTTAAAATAGCTTTTTCTAATTCTTCGTCTTTTTCTACATCATATATTATGCCGTGAATATTATCGTTTATAACTTCTTTTGCACAGCCAACTTTATCACTAATAATTACTGGCAATCCGTTATACAAAGCTTCCTCAACAACTAACCCCCAAGGTTCTTTTTTGGATGGCAAAATAAAAACGTCATTCTCATAATAATATTTATTTAAATCTTCATTATTAACTGCTCCATGAAAAAAAATATTTTTTTCTTTTACTTCTTTCTTTAGTTGTTTTTCAAGTGGACCAAATCCAACAATATTTAAATTCAAATTTTTATGCTTATTAAAGACTCTTATAAGCTGCTCAATATTTTTTTCTTCAGATAATCTCCCAACATAAATGAAATTTTTTATTTCTGTATTTTTTTTATTATTTATTTTTTTCTCTATTAAAAAACAGTTAGAAATTCCTACTCCTTTAGTTTTTATTATTTTATTTTTATAATTAAGTGCCTTTAAAAGTTCTATCTGCAATTCTCCTGAAGCATATGCACAAGAAATTTTAGAAACAAATATTTTTTTTAAAAACCCTCTAAAACCAGTAGTTTTACTTTCGTATACACTAGACTCCACCACAACACTTTTCTTATTTTTTTTAGAAATAAACCATGCAGTCCAATTTTCTAGTGAATCCCATCCACCTATTATTATTTCTTTGTATTTAATTTTTAACAATAATTTTATCAAACTTATTGTGCTTGCTAAAGTGTTTCGTTCTTCATAAAATTTATTCTTTGATAAAAAATAAGTTTCAAATTTTATTTCACCTTTATAAAAATTTTCATTTCTATGAATAGATTTTTCACAAACAAAAATAACCAAAATTTTTTTAGTTTTTGCAATCTCATTATATAAATTTATTTTATAAAAACTTTTAATATTTGTAAAAAAAATTATGTCATACATTTAAAATGAATCTCCTTTTAATTTGATGAATTGTCAAGTCAAATGCAACACTTAACTAATTCGTGAAAAAATGTATTAGATTTAGACTTCCATTTGTGTTTTCAAATATTTAATTACAATAATTCATCATAAACTTTTACTACATTATTATAACAAATATCCCAAGAAAAATTTTTTGAGTTTTCTATACCTTTGCTGATTTTTGTATTTCTAAATTCTAAATTTTCATAATCTAAAATCTTATTTACTATTTCAGAGGCAGATATATTATCTAAATAAAGAACTGAATCTCCAGCTATTTCTGGAATGGATGAAACTTTTGTTGTTATTACTGGGCACCCTGCTTTCATTGCTTCTATAATTGGTATCCCGAATCCTTCATATGAAGAAGGATAAATAAATGCGTGAGCAAAATTGTAGAGAATATTCAGATCATTAGCAGACACCTTTTCGGCACAAATATATTCAATTTTATCTCCTATTTTCAATTTTTTCTTCCTCAGTAAGTTTATCTCCAACAATAAATAATTTATAGGCATCTCTTATATTCCTTAAAGATTCCACAACAAGATGAAATTTTTTATATTTTGCTATACTCCCAATAATATATATATTTACTGCTAAGGTTATCATTCAATTTTTTATTATCAAGGTTTATGTTATTTTTTTTTAGTGGAAAAAAATCCATCTAGCTCTCCAATAATATTTTTTAACTTTAACCTTGCTTCTTCGATATCAATTTCTTCCATACATCTATAAGAGCGATTTTTTTCTAATTTATACTTGCAAAAGTGGTTACAATTAAAACATTCCATCTTCTTATAAATAATTTCTGGCAATATCTTTTTTTCTTCTTCTGCTAATATTTCAACATTGTAGGGTATAAAACGACCAAAATGCCCGCCACACAAAACACATAAAGATTTCGTTCTCAATGCAACTGCCATATGAATGCAAGAAGAGTCATTTCCTATAACTAATTTAGAATTTTTTATAATAGATAATGTTTCTAAAAGAGTTGTCTTGCCACATATATTATGAACATTAGATTTTCCATTATATATTTTTTTAAAACTTTCAGAATGTTTTTCCTCTTGTTTTGTTCCACATAAAATTATATCATATTTTTCTGGAACTATTTCAGCCAATTTAACATAATTTTCAACTGCCCATGTCCTTCCAATATTAGAAGTTGCCAAAAAAAATACTATTTTATCTTTTTTACTCCCTACTTCCACTTGAGGTAATTCAAATTCAATTTTAGGAAGTGACGACATAAATTTTATATCATAAACTTTTCTTATAAATTCTGCATTTCTAACAAGCTCCATAATTTCTTTTTTTTCGCCAATTATCAACTTAGTATACCATCTGTTGCCGTATTTTAAAAGTATTTTTGGGTTGTTGATAGATTCTGAATTATATCCTATTTTGTTTTTTGCTTTAATATTTTTAACTACAAAATCTGTGAAAAAGAAATTTCTGGTGTATGCACTTGAAATTAAATCCTCACATTCTATTTCTCTTAGTTTTCTTATGATGTTTTTTCTGTATTCAATTGTCGAAAAAAGTTTTTTATCAATTGAAACTATCTCATCAAAATAATTTGTCTTTTCAGCTATTTCTGAAACTAAAACATTACAAACTAACAAAATTTTTTTATCTTTATAAATTTCTTTTAACTTTTTAGCTTGATCAAGCCAAATAATAAAATCACCTATTTCTGCTAGTACTATAAAAACTACATCAACATTTTTTTCATGAGATCTTTCTTCTAAAAAAAAAGAAAATATATTTGCTCTTACAAACGTGTAAATCGTTAAATAAATTTTTACAATACTTCTTAAATATCTAAATTTTTTTATATTATATTTTTTTAATTTAGAAATATCTTCACTCACTATTTCCTCCAAAAATTGTTTTAAGTATTTCAATAATTTTCCTAGCTTGAACCTTCATATTTTTTTTGATTTCTGTTTTTCTTTTTCTAATAAACCAATATTATACAACCACATATTTTTCACTATTGCTCCTAATTTGTATTATTCATTTTTTATATATCTTTATTTAACTTTTAAAAGAATTTATTATATAGATTTTATAATTTTCTATAAAGTAATCTGATTTGAATTTTTTTTGATAATCTTCAGTAAAAAAAGTGTGTTTTTCTAAAAGCATTTTTGTTATGGCGTCCGCTAAATTATCAAAAACAATCTTTTTCATATTTCAGTTCATTCTTCTAATTCTCTTTATTCTTCTCACTAATTTTCTTTATATCTTGAGCTCTATTTTTTTTTGCTATTAATAAATTTTCTCCATTTTTTACAATAATCAAATCTTCAACACCAAGGAGAGAAATTTTTATATCTGAGCCTATCACAATATTATTTTTAAAATCTAGACCAGAAACCTCTATTCCTTTTATTATATTGCCGTTTTTATCTGGAACAAAAATTTCTTCCAGAGCTGAAAAACTTCCAATGTCGTTCCATTCAATATCTACTGGAATAACTCTAATATTTTTTGAACTTTCCATTATTCCATAATCTATTGAAATCTTTTCAAATTTTTCAAAATAAGGTTTTACGAGTTCAGAAAGGTCTTCGCCTATTTTCTTTTTTTGTATTTCTTTTCTAAGCTCATTAAAAAGTTTTGTATGTGATTCCATGGAAACTTCGAAATTCTTGAAAATAGTTTCAGTTGTAAAAATAAACATGCCACTGTTCCAAAGAAAATTTCCAGACTCTAAATATCCTTGAGCTGTTTCATAGTTTGGCTTTTCTCTGAACCGCTTAACTTTATAAATTTGATTCAAAATAATTTCTTCATCATTTTGGAGTTCAATATATCCATAAGCAGTTTCTGGTTTGTTTGGCTTTATTCCAAGCGTAACTATAACAGAATTTTTACTCGCTTCTTCCCCTGCAATTTTTATTATTTTTCTAAACTCGTCAGATTTTTTTATTAAATGATCCGATGCTAAAACAACAACTTCCAATTTTTCATTCTTGCTTAATATTGATTTAAATCTTTCTTCAATTATCATAGAAGTATAGCCAATAGCTACAGCTGTATCTTTAAACAAAGGTTCTACAACAATATTTTCTTCAGGAATTTCTGGAAGTTCTTTCTTTATTTCTATAGCATGCAAAATATTTGTGGCAATAAAAATCTTATCTGGAGAAATTATCGGTAAAATTCTTTCCATAGTTTCCCTTATCATTGTTTTATCTGAAAAAAGATTTAAAAGTTGCTTCGGCTTTGAACTTGTAGATAGAGGCCAAAATCTTTCTCCACTTCCGCCAGCCATTATAAGTGCTGTTAACATGAAAATATCTCCTTCATATCTTTTTGATTTGCAAATCTTATTGACCTACAAAATATTTTAAAATTTTTATTATAAAAATATCTATATAGTGAATCTTTGAATAACCATTTCTTGTATAGACTTCGCTAGTCATTTTTATAGTCTCGAAAACTTCTTTCATACTTTTTTTAGTACTTACACCACCAAAAGCAAAATTGGAAATAACTTTATTTATTATTTTTATTTTATATTTTTTATTTTTTATTCTTAATATAAAATCTAAATCATCAAAAATATTTTTTAGGATATATTTATTTTCTTTTATATAAATTTCTTTTTCCACAAACATTGTTGGATGCGTAAACCCAGCTGTAGTATAATAAAAATTACTTCTAGCTTTTTTTATAAATGTAGTTTTTGGGCTAATAACCCTTAAATTTCCAAAAGAAACATTAAATTTCTCTTTTTTATATTCATCAACATTATTTTGCACTGCATCCAATTCATACCAGTCGTCACTATTTATAATTCCAACAAGAATCCCAGTTGCCATAGAAATACCTTTGTTCATTGCGTCATAAATTCCATCATCTTTTTCACTGACATATTTAAATTTATATCCTTTGTTTAAAAAATCTTTCTCATAGCTTTTTATGATTTCAACTGTAGAATCTTTAGAATTGCCATCAACTAATATATATTCTATCTCAGAATATCCTTGGTTCAAAACACTTTCTATTGTTTTTTTTATAGTTTTTTCACTATTAAAACTAACAGTGATTATACTAACTAGCAATTAAATTGCCTCCTTAAAATTTTCTAAACAAAAAATAATTATATTAATTTTTATTTATTTTTACTTTCTAAAAACCATTTATAAACTTTTTCTATACCTTCTTGAAGTTCAACTTTATGTTTATAACCTGTTGAATGAAGTCTGCCCACATCCAAAAGTTTTCTTGGTGTACCATCCGGTTTCGATAAATCATTTGTTATTTTTCCTTCAAAACCAACCACACTTTTTATAATTTTTGCAAGCTCCCCTATTTCTATATCTTCTCCGACCCCTAAATTTACATGAATCTCCTCAGAATAATTTTCCATGAGATAGACAAGTGCATCTGATAAGTCATCCACATACATAAATTCTCTTCGTGGCTTACCAGTCCCCCACATCACAACTTCTAATTTATTATTTATTTTAGCTTCGTGAAATTTTCTTATTAGTGCTGGCATTACATGAGAAGTTTCCAAATCAAAATTATCATTTACTCCATAAAGATTTGTAGGCATGGCAGAAATAAAATCGCAATTATATTGCTTTCTATAAAACTTACAAAGTTCTATTCCTGTAATTTTTGCTATTGCATATGCTTCGTTTGTTTCTTCTAATTTTCCAGTGAGAAGACTTTCCTCTTTTATTGGTTGATCCGCAAACTTTGGATAAATACATGAGCTACCCATGAACAAAAGTTTTTTTACTTTAAATTCATATGAATAATTAATAATATTTGCTTCTATCATTAAATTATCATAAATAAATTCAGCTGGATAAATATTATTTGCATGTATTCCACCAACTTTTGCAGCCGCTAAAAAAACATACTCAGGTTTTTCTTTCTCAAAAAAAAACTTAGTTTCTAATTGATTCCGAAGATCCAATTCTTCAGAACTTCTAAAAACCAAATTTGTATAACCTTTATTTTTTAGACTTCTTAATAGAGCGGATCCAACCATTCCATTGTGACCGGCTATATAAATCTTTGACTCTTTATTCATGATTTCTCCATTTATTTTTTATTCTTGTATTATGATCTTTTTCAACAAATTCCAAATCATGTTTAACCATTATTTTTACCAAATCTTTAAAAGAAGTTTGTCTCGGATTCCATCCTAATATTTTTTTTGATTTCGCTGGGTCACCAAGAAGAGTTTCAACTTCCGAAGGTCTAAAATAAGATGGGTCTACTTCAACTAAAATTTCTCCAGTTTTTTTATTCTTTCCTTTTTCATCAACTCCTTTTCCAAACCATTCGAGTTCTATCCCAACTTCTTTAAATGCCAAAGAACAAAAATCTCTAACAGAATATTGTTCACCAGTCGCTATAACAAAATCATCTGGAATATCATGCTGTAACATTAGCCACATACATTCTACATAATCTTTTGCATATCCCCAATCCCTGAGTGCGTTCATATTTCCAAGATAAAGTTTTTTCTGATAACCTTTTGCTATTCTTGCAGCTGCAAGAGTTATCTTTCTTGTAACAAAAGTTTCACCTCTTCTCTCAGATTCATGGTTAAATAAAATTCCATTGACAGCAAACATTCCATAAGCTTCTCGATAATTTTTTGTTATCCAAAATCCATATTGTTTTGCTACAGCATAAGGAGATGTTGGATAAAAAGAAGTTGTTTCTTTTTGTGGAACTTCTTGTACTTTACCAAAAAGTTCTGAAGTGGAAGCTTGATAAATTCTGCAAGTATTTTCCATCTTTAAAAATCTTACTGCTTCAAGTATTCTTAAAGTTCCAACAGCATCAGCTTGAGCAGTATATTCTGGAACATCAAAAGAAACTTTCACATGAGATTGTGCAGCCAAATTATAAATTTCATTAGGTTTTATTTCCTGTATCAACCTAGTCAAATTCATGGAGTCAGTCATATCTCCATAATGAAGTTTTATTTTTTTATTTTTATGCATATCTTCTATGAGTTCTTCAATATAAAGATGCTCGATTCTTCCTGTATTAAATGATGATGAACGTCTTATTATTCCATGCACTTCATAATCTTTTTTCATTAAAAACTCTGCTAAATACGAACCATCTTGTCCAGTAATTCCAGTTATTAACGCTATCTTTTTTTTATATTCCATATAACGTCTCCTTGATGAAAATTTTTATGTTACAATTACAAACATCAGTTTGATTAATATTAAATAATGAAATTATTTTTCTTTTGCCACACCACTCTATTTATATAATCCGTATAAGACAAAATTATTCTCAAAACTTTTTCAGAAACATTTGGCATTGAATAATCCGACACTTTTCTTAAAGTATTTTTCTCCTGAGTTTCCAAAATTTCCAAAGCTTGCATAATTCTTTCTTTTTTTAATCCTACCATCATGACACTAGCCTCTTCCATTGCTTCTGGTCTTTCATGAGCTTCTCTTAAATTCACAGCTTTAAACTCAAGTATTGAAGACTCTTCACTAATTGTTCCGCTGTCAGATAATGTCACTTTGGAATTCATTTGTAAATTAACATAATCATTAAAACCCAATGGTTTCATAAGTTGAACCAAAGAATTAAATTTTATATTTTTTTCTTCTATTTTCTTTCTTGTTCTAGGATGCGTTGAAACAATTATTGGAAGTTTATATTTTTCGGCCATAGAATTTAACGTTTCAACAAAATCATTAAAATTCTTTTCAGAGTTTATATTTTCTTCTCTATGAGCAGAAACTACAAAATATTTATTTTGCTCTAATTTTAAATTCTTTATTATTTCAGATTTTTTTATGTCGCTTAATTTTGAATTAATAACTTCAAACATTGGTGAACCAGTTTTTATTATTCTGTCAGGAAGTAGCCCTTCTCTTAGCAAATATTCTCTTGCAATATCTGAATAAGTTAAATTTATATCTGCTGTATGATCCACTATTTTTCTGTTTGTTTCTTCTGGAACTCTTTGGTCAAAACATCTATTCCCAGCTTCCATATGAAATATAGGGATATGTTTTTTCTTTGCAACTATTGCTGAGAGGCAAGAATTAGTATCCCCCAAGACTAAAAAAGAATCTGGCTTTACATTATCCAATAATTCTTCCATCTTAATCAAAATATTCCCTATTGTTTCGCTTGCTTTCCCAGTTGCAGATTCTAAAAAATAGTCAGGTTTTTTCAAATTAAAATCTTTGAAAAATATTTCGTTAAGCTCATAATCATAATTTTGTCCTGTGTGAACCAATATATGTTCTATTGCTTCTGACTCGTTGAGTTTTTTTATAACACAAGATAGTCTTATTATTTCAGGTCGAGTCCCAACAACTGTCATGACTTTTAATTTTTTCAAAGCTAAACCTCCAAAAAATATGTGTCTGGATTATTTGGATCAAATATTTCATTTACCCACATAACTGTAACCATTTCTGTATCGCCTAGATTAGTTATATTATGAGTATGGCCAGTTGGAATATCTATAACTTCTAATTTTTCTGAACTTACAAAGTATTCTATAATTTCATTCGTAATTATATTTCTAAATTTTATAACCCCTTTTCCACTCACAACAAGAAATTTTTCATTTTTGCTATGATGCCAATGATTACCTTTTGTAATTCCAGGCTTAGAAATATTTATTGAAACTTGACCTTTGTCTGAAGTTTTCAAAAATTCTGTAAATGAACCTCGATTATCTATATTCATTTTTAGAGGATATCTGAAATTATTTTTTGACAAATAACTAAGATAAGTAGAATATAATTTTTTGGTAAAATCGTCACCCAAATTTGGAATGATAAGATTTTCTCTGCTTTCTTTAAAAGAATATATTAATTCTGCTATTTTCCCGACCGATATATTATAAACTGGATTAATCTTATAAAAAAAATTATTTTCTTTATTTTCTGTGTTTTCTTTTCTCTCTAGTGCATTTATAAATTCATGAATAACATCATCGATATAAACAAGACTTATATTTGCGTCAGCATTATTTATTTTTATTTCCATGTTATTCGCAATATTATTACAAAAAGTTGCAACTGCAGAATTATAATTTGGTTTACACCATTTGCCAAAAGCATTTGGTAACCGATAAATATAAGTTTTAACTTTATTTTTTTTGCTGTAATCTAAAATTATTTCTTCAGCCATCTTCTTGCTTTTTCCATAAGAATTTTCCAACTCAGCTTGTATCGAAGATGAAATAAGAACAGGTGGAAATTTATTTATATCTTGAAATCTTTTTAAAAGTTTTGCCGTGAAATTAGAATTTCCTTCAAAAAATTCAGAATCATTTTCAGGTCTATTTACTCCTGCCAAATGAAAAACAAAATCACAATTTTCTGTAAAATCCAAAAATTCTTCATCTGTTGTTTCTTTTGTGATTTTAAATATATTGTTATAGCCTCTATTATTTAATTCACATACAAGATTTTTTCCAATAAATCCGTTTGATCCTGTTATTAATATTTTCATTTTATAACTCCAAAATACTTTAATTCTTCTTTGATTTCTTTTAATCCTACAAGTAACACTTTAAGACTTTTTTCATCTAATTGATGTGTATTGTGAGAATGATATTCATGAGCTTGAGTTACAACCTCTTCCCCTTCTCTAAAATATTTATTATAATTTAAATCTCTATTATCTGAAGGGATTCTGTAGTAATCTCCCATGTCGATCGCACGAACCATTTCTTCACGTGTAAGTAAAGTTTCATAAAGTTTTTCACCATGTCGTGTCCCAATTATTTCAATTTTATGTTCTGTTTTCCCAACAATTTTTCTAATAGTATCCGCCAAAAGTCCAACTGCTGCTCCAGGAGCTTTTTGAACAAAAATATCTCCGTTGCAACCATTTTTAAAAGCAAAAATAACAAGTTCTACAGATTGTTCTAAACTCATCATAAATCTTGTCATACTTGGATCAGTTATAGTTATTGGATTATTATTTTTTATCTGCTCAAAAAAAAGAGGAATTACAGAACCTCTGGATGCCATTACATTTCCATATCTTGTACAACAAATAACAGTTTCTTTTTCAGTTAAATTTCTTCCCTTTGCCACTGCTATTTTTTCCATCATGGACTTTGATATTCCCATGGCATTTATAGGATATACCGCTTTATCTGTACTAAGGCATATAACTTTTTCAACCTTTGCATCAATGGCTTCATTTAATAAATTTTCAGTTCCAATTACATTTGTTTCAACAGCTTGCATCGGATAAAATTCACATGATGGAACTTGTTTTAAAGCTGCCGCATGAAAAACATAATTCACTCCATGCATTGCATCTTTTAAAGACTCCCTGCTTCTTACATCTCCAATATAAAACTTAAGTTTAGAATTATTATATAATTTTCTCATGTCATCTTGTTTTTTTTCATCTCTTGAAAAAATTCTTATTTCTTTTATATCAGTATTAAGAAATCTTTCTGAAACTGCATTTCCAAAACTTCCAGTTCCGCCAGAAATCAAAAGTATTTTATCTTTAAACATATTTACACCTCTACTTATATATGTTTTTTATTTAATATCTATTACTACACAAAGTAAAACAGCTGAAATATTCCACCAATAATACCTACAACTCAAACAAAATTATTCTTTTTACAATTTTTTACATCCAAATTTTCTATAATTAAATTCATCTCTTCTTCAATTGTCACTACTGGAAAATATTCTAATTTTTCATCGCCAGTTTTATTTTCAAAAACAAGTTCTCCATAAAGTCTCTCCATAATATTTTTTTTAATTTTGCCGAGCATTTTAAAAATAAGACATGGAAATTTTACCAGTATTTTTTTTTTACTTTGAAATTTCGCTATAATTAAAGATAATTCTCTTATAGAAATATTTTTTTCGTCATGTGGAATAAATATTCCGGTTGCTTCTTTTTTTATAATTAAATCTGTCATATGCAATAAATTAGTAATAGCAACCATTGTTCTTTTTCTATCATCATAATTAAAAGGTAATATTTTTATTTTATTTATTAATTTTATTAAATTCTCAAAATTTCCTTTTGCACCTAGACCATAAACAAGAGGTGGTCTGACTATCGATATTTTAAATTCTTTATTTTCTATTTTATTTAAATAATCTTCAGCTATAAGTTTACTTTTACCATAAGCGTCATTCGGATTGCATTCTGAAAATTCATTAAAACAATTTTTTCTATTTAATTCCCCGTCTGAACCATAAACTTTTATTGTTGAAAAAAAAACAAAATGTCTTATTCCATTTTTTTTTGCAGCATCAGCAAGTTTCTTGGTAAGTTCTGTATTTATTTCAAAATATTTTTCTTCTGGAGCACCTTTCATTTGGTGAACAAGAGCAGCAAGATGCAGAACAACATCCACTCCAGAAAAATCTATATCTTCTGGTTTTTTTTTTCTTAAACTTATAGGAATAATATTATAATCTTTAGAATATTTTTCTATAAAATTTCTACCTATAAATCCAGTTGAACCAGTAACCATAACAGTTTTTTTTTTCACTAATATTCACTTCCAATTTTACCAACAATTTCAAATTTTTTATTCAAAAGCTTTTTATCTTTTACTATTTTTTCTAGAGGTATGTTTTTAATTAGTTTTAAAAATGTTGCAATCATTATACATACATCATGAAAAAAATTTCTTGTCTCTATATAATAAAGATTTAATTCTATTTTATACGGCATTATTTGTTCTATATAAAATTTTTCTGGATCTTTTACCTGATTCATCAAATATTCTTCATCTGAAAAAACTATACTTGCTGGAGAAGTTATTCCGCTTCGAACTTTAAAAATATATTTATCTTTATCAGAATAATATTTTAATCGCCTTGGAAGTTCTGGTCTAGGACCAACAAAACTCATATCACCTTTAAAAATATTCCAAAGTTGTGGTAATTCATCCAATTTTGTTTTTCTAAGAATTTTTCCAATATTTGTCACTTCATGAGAGTTACCTTTTATTTGAACAGTATTTTTTTCTCTAGTTTCATTTGACTTCATACTTTTAAATTTATAAATCTCAAATTCTTTAGAATTCTTTGTAAGTCTTTTCTGCTTAAAAATTGGAGATTCATTTGTTAAGAATATGATTAAAATACTTATAAAAATCATTGGCACCAAAAATATAATTAAACAAACAGCAGATAAAATTATATCAAAAATTCTCTTCATTGTCTATACCCTTTTATTTTTTATGATGTTCTGGTTCTTTGTAACTGTGTATAAATTCTTTTAAAATTTCTTTTATATTTTCTTTGTCTGGATTTTTTATTGCTTTCTCTAGTTTATTTAAATAAGTTTTTATATTAACTTTTCCCTCATCTATCTTGGTAATAAATATTTTTTGATTTGAAGTTTTTTCTGCCGAATCAATATCATATAAAAGTTCTTCATAAAGTTTTTCACCTTCACGTAGTCCAACAATATCTATCCCAACTTTTGTTCCAGAAAGTTCTATCATACTTTTTGCCAAATCTAAAATCAAAACAGGTTTCCCCATATCCAAAATAAATATTTCTCCGCCATTACCAAGTGACCCAGCTTCAATAACAAGTTGTGCCGCCTCTTCTATTGTCATAAAATATCTTGTAACTTTTTCGTGTGTAACAGTTAAATTTTTTCCTTCAGCCAAAAGTTTTCTAAAATATGGAATAACCGATCCGTTGCTTCCAAGCACGTTACCAAATCTTACCGCCATATATTTTGTTTTGCTCTTCTCATTAATATCATCCAACAAAAGTTCGCACGCACGTTTTGTTGCACCCATAACATTTGTCGGATTAACAGCCTTGTCTGTACTTATCAAGACAAATCTTTCCACTTCATATTTATCAGATAATTCTATCATATTTCTTGTGCCGAAAATATTGTTTTTAATTGCTTCCTCAGGATTATTTTCCATTAAAGGCACATGTTTATGAGCCGCCGCATGAAAAACTATTTGCGGATTATATTTTGAAAATAAATATTCTAATTTTTCTGTGTCACGAACACTTGTAATCTCAGAAAAAAACCTTAAATTTCTATATTTTCCTTTTAACTCAAGTTCTAGAAAATACAAATCATTTTCATTTAAATCTATTCCTATTATTTTTTTAGGATTGTACTTTGCAATTTGCCTGATAAGTTCACTTCCAATACTACCGCCACCACCAGTTACAAATATTATTTTTCCATATAAATGCTCACTGATATTTCTGCCGTTTACCAAGATTTGCTCTCGTCCAAGTAAATCTTCAATACTAATATCCCGAACTTGATGGCTCAAATCTTCTTTTTCTAAAATTTTATCAAGGGTAGGAAGTATTTTCACTTGAATATTAAATTGATTTTCAGCTATTTTAACAATTTCAGCAAGTTTATTTTTATCAAAGTTCGGAATTGCAATAACAAGTTCTTCTACATCATCATAAACACTCAAAAAATTTTGTAATTCATTATACATTCCAAAAACTTTGACATCATTTATATATGTACCTTTTTTCTTTGGATCATCATCCATGAATCCAATTATTTGATAAGGAAAATCAGTGTTTGAATATTGTTCTCCCAAAAGTCTTACTCCAGCTTCTCCTGCCCCATATACAATAATTTTTTTTCTTTTTCTATTTTTATTTGAGTGATTAAAAGAATTAAAATGCCGCTTCATTCTAAAAACAAGTCGTGCAAGAAGTTGAATCAAAGTAGATAAAATAAAAATTCCTACTATTGCACGTTTAGAATATTTTATAGGTGAAAAATAATTTATTATTAAACTTCCAACTACAGCATAAAGATTTACCATTCCTAGTTTAACTACATCAAATGAATTTGTATAAGTCCAACTTTTTGTTCCTATTTTATAACTCAAATAAAAAATAAAAAATATAAAATAATACATAAAAAAATATTTATAATCAAATTGTATTTTCCACCATTCAAAAATTATCATAAAAGAAAAAACCGTAGCAAAATAAATTGCCATTGAATCTAATATAAATTTTATTATATTCCGCTTGTTTGAAAATAATTCAATAATTGGGTTGTGCGTCATACAAATTTCCTTAAAATTTTATTTTTTTAATTTTTCTCTTAATTTTTTTTATTATTTATATTTTATTTATTATATTGCTATATCAAGTTTATAATCTTCTATCTCTTTATAATTTGGAACAATTTCCTTAAAAATTTCTTTTAACTTTTCTTTTTCAATTTCTTTGCCAAGATTTTTTTCTAATTTTTCAAGTTCAGAAATTATATTTTTAAGATCTTTTGAATCAAGATTTTTCTCTATAAATATTTTTGTATTTTTTGTTTTTAGTGCTTTATTTTCATCAAACATATAATCTTCTGGAAGTCTTTCTCCTACACGAAGACCAGAAATTTCTATCCCAACTTCTGAGCCAGAAAGCAAAAGCATAACTTTTGCAAGTTCAATTATTTTTACTGATTCCCCCAAAGATAAAACAAAAGTCTCTCCACCCTTTGCAAAAGACAACGCTTCTAAAGTTAATTTTGCAACAGAATCATTTGTTACGAATTCCCTTGCAATATCCTCATGAGTTAGAGTAAGATTTCTCGTCTCAGAAATAAGTTTTTCAAAATATTTTATAACTGATCCACTACTACCAAAAGGATTTCTTGCCCTAACTATAACAAATTTTGTTTTGCTTCTTGTAGATATTTCCTGAATCAAAATTTCTGTGGCTCTTTTTATCGCACCCATAATTGTGCTCGGTTTATATGCTTTATCAGAACTTATAATTACAAATTTTTCTGCTCCATTTTTATCCGCAAGTTCAACCAAATTTTTAGTTCCAAACAAATTATTTTTAATAACTTCTTCCGAGTTATATTCAGCCAAAGAAATTTGCTTGTAAGTTGCTGTATGAAATATAATTTCTGGCTTATATTTTTTTAAAATATTTTGAACTTTTGATTTATCACAAACGTCACAAATCTCAAAATAAAAATCCAAATCTTTGTAATACGTTTTTAATTCACTTTCAAAAAAACATAAATTATTTTCATCTTTATCAATTCCAATAATAAGTTTTGGACTAAATCTAGAGAGTTGTCTTATTAGCTCACTGCCAATTGATCCCGCCGAACCAGTAACCAAAATAACTTTCCCTTCCAAATCTTCACGAATATTTTTTGAATTTATTTTTATATTTTCTTTTCCTATTAAATCTTCTATATTTATATTTGTGAGTTGCTCACTATGATTTTTACCAGACAAAAGTTCTTCAGCTGTTGGCAACTTCCTAACTTTAAGCTCTATATTTCGTCTCATAATTTTTATAATTTCTT
>JBOFDW010000256.1:0-1884 GCA_051647385.1 Fusobacteriaceae bacterium | reverse complement strand
TAAAAATAAATCGTGTTGAGTTAAAAAATATTTTGCCTCCGAGAGAAATTCAAGATGCAATGGAAAAGCAAATGAAAGCTGAGAGAGAAAAAAGACAGGCTATTTTGATTGCAGAAGGTCAAAAACAAGCTTCAATTTTGACTGCAGAAGGAGAAAAAGAATCACAAATTTTAAAAGCTGAAGGTCAAAATCAAGCTACGATTTTAAGAGCGGAAGCAGATAAAATTTCTAGAATGAAAATAGCTGAAGGTGAATCAACAGCTATAAAAATGATAAATGAGGCTCATCCTTCCATAGAAGTTTTAACTCTTAGAGGTTATGATGCTTTTGAAAAAGTTGCAAGCGGTCAAGCTACAAAAATTATCGTTCCATCAAACTTACAAGGTCTAATGACTTTTGCTACACTTTTTGAAGAAGGAAAAGATAAAAATAAAAATACATCAACGAAATAAAAATTTAAAAAAATTAGATTTGGACAGCTCCCCAAAAGTTAGATAAACATAAAACATGTTAAACTAATAAAAGGGGTGCTTTTCAATATAAAATATCAAATATTAACTATGGTTGGTGTTCTTTGTGTCGTGGTTATTTAGTCGTACATGCTACTGAATTTTATTTCTCCTTATTATTTCGATAAGTATTCTACGATAGATGAAAATATTTTGAACTAAATAAAAAGCTCTCGAAATTTTTCGGGAGCTTTTTTTTATATATTTTTTCATCTCAAAATTCTTCACTGAACAATTTCAAATTGAACCTTTTCTATTTCCATATCTTCAGTTATAACTGTAAGAATATATTTTCCACGCTTTAAACTAAAAGCCTTCTCTTTATCTTTATTTGTCCCCAAATAATTTTTGTCCAAATACCAGTAAAGATTTTTATTTTTAATATTTGCGATTTTCACAATAAGTTTTTGTTCACCATCAAAATCTTTCGGAACTTTAATTTTGAGTTTGTTGCTAGGATATAAAATTTTTAAGCTTTTAACTTTATTTTTAGAATTATAAAATTTTGAAATATCTTTTCCATCACGCACAAAAAAATTTATTAATTCAATTGGATAATTTAGGCTAATTTTTTCTTGACGCTTTGTAAATGATGCATCACGAGAATCTATTTCGTCACCAGTATCAGGATTCACAAAAATCTTTTTATAAAAAGGTGAAGCTCGAAGTGGCAAAGATTTTATCGGGAACTGAATTTTTTTGTACGGCAAATTATAATCAAGACTATATCCTGTTTCTCTATCAACTTTTATTTCTTCTAAATCATAACTTGGCGGAGAAAAATTTTGAGGATTTCGATCAATACGATTAAAAATATTAAAAAGTAAAGAGCCAGCAGTTTCAATACCAGAAAGATTTGGATTACTTTCTCCAGTAAAATTCCCAACCCAAACTATAACCGTCCACTCTGGAGTTACCCCGCAAGCCCACGCATCTTTTTGCCCTTCGCTCGTACCAGTTTTCCAAGAAATATTTTTTCTGCTCATATAAAGTTTTTCTATTCCAGGTCGCTCCACTTTTGCTAAAGTTTTTAATGTTAAATAACTTGCTCCATCTGACAAATAATCTTCTGATATTATTTTCTCTCCGTAAATCTTTTCTTCATTCCGCAAATATTTTAGCTTCCTAAAATTTCCATAGTTGGCAAGACCAGAATATAAAATTCCAACATCTTCCATAGAAAATTCTTTTGTCCCCAAAATTAATGACAAGCCATATCTCAAATAATTATTATCATGAAATTTTAAGACTCTTTTTAAAAAGAAGAAAAATTTGTCGTCGCCAAAATCTTTCAGCATATAAATAAAAGGAATATTCAAAGATTTAGCCAGTGCATTTTCTGCTTCGATAAGTCCATAATATTTGTCGTTGGCAT
>JBOFDW010000255.1:0-2914 GCA_051647385.1 Fusobacteriaceae bacterium | reverse complement strand
GCCTTTAGTTTTTCAATTTCAGGTTGTATCTCTTTCATTTCACGCATAGATTTATCTTGTTTCAATGTGAGAGGCAACGTTACAATTTTCACCAACAAAGTTATTCCAATAATAGCTAATCCAAAACTTCCTGTCAAATCATAAAATCCCGTCAATATTTTTGCAAATACGTTGTACAAGTAACTCATTTTTCCTCCATAAATTATATTATAATTTTGTTAATTTCTTTTTAGTTTTTTTTCTTTAAATATTAAGAAATATTTTGAGCTTATTTTAATGGGTCATAACCGCCGTCATTAAAAGGATGACACTTAAAAATTCTTTTAAGTCCAGTATAAATTCCTTTAATCACTCCATACTTTTCAATTGCTTGATAAGTATACTCTGAGCAACTTGGGTAAAACCTGCACCTATTCCCAAAAAATTTTGATATCGTTTTTTGATATATTTTTATCATTGTCATAATGATTTTTTTCATAGTTTTCCTTGCTAGTTTTTTAAAAGTTTTCTCAAAAGTTTATCTCCGTGAAAACTCGAAAAATTTTGCTCCTATTTTTTGAGCCCTGATTTTTTCATTACTCTCTCAAAATCTTTTTCAATATCATAAAATGAAAGCTCTTTTATTTTTTCTCCGGCTTTTCTTTTTGCTACACATATAATATCATAGTTATCTTTAATTTTACCATCATTTTTTATAAAATATTCTTTAAAAAGTCTTCTCATCCTATTCCGACAAACTGCATTCCCAACTTTTTTTGAAGCTACATACCCGATTTTCAAAATTTTATCTTTGTTTTCTTTAAAAAAAATTATCAAATAATTGCCAAATTCTTTTTTACCACAGTCATAAATTTTTTGAAACTCGTGGTCTTTTTTTATCTTGTTTTTTTTATCCATAAATTTAAAATTCAGCTCCTAATGTAAAGTCGAAGCTTTACCAGTGTGCTTGATAAAAACCCGGTGCACAAATCACCGGGTCTTATGCTGACAGTACAGCTCTTCCTCTAACTCTTCTTCTCTTTAAAACTTTTCTTCCGTTCTTGGTAGACATTCTTTCTCTAAAACCGTGATCTTTTTTTCTTTTTCTAGTATTTGGTTGGAATGTTCTTTTCACGCTTATTTCACCTCCAAAAATCCAATAAGACATTTCAGAAGGATATTTTACCCCAAAATAAAAACTTTGTCAAGAAATTTAATTTTGTATCTGCCCGTTTTTAAAAATTGACTTTCACCTAAATTTTGACATCAAAAATTTTGTGACAAAAAATCTCAAAATTTTTACCTCTTAAACACATCCTAAATAAAAAATAAATATAGATTTTTTTTAATTTTAATGCTATAATTTATATTAAGATATTTTACAATAAAATAGGGGGAAGATCCAATGGAAAAACGAACTCGAAAAGTTCCTGAAAAATCTTTAAAAGTACGCAGTAGCTACAAGGTTGAAGTTTATGGAAAAGCTATTCTACATTCTGGGGAAGAATTCGCCAATCTTATTAAACGAGATATTTATCGTGAAGAAGATCTTGCGAGAAAAGGTATCAGTCGAATTCTTGTGGAAAAACTTAATGGAAACAGAATCCTTCTCTCTGTCAAAGAAGGAAAAGACAAATGGACTTTGCTTGAAACCATAAACATGTAGTTTTTGTTTAATTTTTTTTTGCTATTTTTGCAAGAGCAAGAGCCCCAGAAATTCCTGCGTTATCTCCAAGACCAGGTGGTACAATATAATTATCAATATTTTTTAGAATTTGTGTGTGAGGAACATATCCGTTTAAATATTCTATGACATTTTTTCTAATCATAGGAAACATTTGTTCTTGTTTCATAACTCCGCCACCCATTATTATTTTTTTAGGTGATAAAATTAAAATATAATTTACAATAGCTTTTGCTAAATACATAGACTCTAGACTCCAAGCCTCATGTTCTTTTGGAAGTTCAGAGCCTTTTTTATTCCATCTTTTTTCTATTGCTGGACCTGATGCAAGACCTTCCAAACATTTGTCACCATGATAAGGACAACCACCAACAAAATTGTCACAGGATTCTTTTGGCAAAAAAATGTGTCCCATCTCTGGATGAGTAAGTCCATGTAACATTTTACCATCAGTTATTCCTCCTGCACCAATTCCTGTCCCTACTGTAATATAAATGCAACTGTCAAGTCCTTTTGCTGCTCCCCAAATTGATTCTCCTAGTGCTGCTCCGTTTACATCTGTATCAAATTCCATTGGAATATTAAAGTGTTTTTTTAATTCGCCTAAAATATTATAATTAGCCCAGTTTTTTTTTGGAGTAGCAGTTATGTATCCGTATGTCGGACTATTTTTGTCGGGGTCAATTGGTCCAAAACTTCCTACGCCCAAAGCTTCTATCTTTTTTTCAGCAAAAAAATTTACCACAAGTTTCATGGTCTCTTCTGGTGTAGTGGTCGGAAAACTTTCCCTCTCAAATAATTCTCCGTTCTCGTTTCCGATTGCACAAACAAATTTTGTTCCACCAGCTTCAATCGCTCCCAGTCTCATAATTTTACTCCTTCACAAATTTATTTCTGCTATCATTATACTAATTTAAAAATAATAATTCAAGTTAATTAAATTAAAGAAGACTTAATTTATTTTTTTCATTACTTTTGTGATGGCAAAAAATTATTTTCAAAACTTTCTTCGTAAGAAAATCTTCAAGTTAAATAATTTGGTATTGACGACATTTTTAAAAAGTGTTATAATAATTCGTTATTTAAATAAGCACATCAATTATTTCTAAGCATGGTGATTCACAAAAATTTAATAAAAAAATTGAGTGAATAGTTTAGTTTTGAGATTGATGGAAGAAGTAACCTAAAAGAATCTTCAAGGAGGAAAAAAAGTATGGCAGTTATTTCAATGAAACAATTATTAGAAGCAGG
>JBOFDW010000254.1:0-7565 GCA_051647385.1 Fusobacteriaceae bacterium | reverse complement strand
GCTGTCCAAATATATTTGCTTCTTGATATTTATTGGCATTTTATCAGCAACTACAGAAATTACTGCACCACCATAGGAGTGCCCAACTAAAAAAACTTCTGCCATCCCATAAAATTTTATGTGATTAATAATATCCTGCGCATGAAGAGATAAATTTATATCTTTTGTCAGTAGATGTTCTCTCTCACCAAGACCTGTAAGCGTTGGAGTGAAAACATTATATCCATATGCTCTTAGTAAGATTGCAACGTCACGAAATACCCAACCACCAACACCGGCTCCATGAACCAAAACAAATGTTCCTTTTGAATTTTTTCTCAACTCATTAATATTAAATTTTTTTTCCATATTCTCTAACCTGCCAACCAAAAATTTTCTGTATTTTTATATTATATCATAATTTTTAAAAATTTCTGCAAACAAAAATCTCAACTAAATCAGTTGAGATTTTTAGTATTATTTTCAAGTCCAGAAAAAATAATTTTATCATTTTTGATAACTATCATAGTTTTGCATTTTTTTTTCTCGCAATCTTTCACGTCAGCAAAAAATTTAACTTTATCAGAAATCAAAATATCTGTGTCTATGAGTAATGTATTTTTTTTGTAATGATAATATATTGCAATAGTCAAAAGTGCTATTTCAAATTCACTGTCATATTTATGCGTGAGTTCAAAGTCTTTTTTATCATGGAAAACGTTCTTTAAAATTTGCTTTTGAAATTCTGTATAATCATCATTCCGTAAGAGATACTTTTTTATATCTTGAAAAAGTTGGGATTCTTTTATAGCCAAAGATTCAAAAGTAAAGTCTCTATAAATTGAAATATATACATTATAATTTTCTTCACACTCGACCGTCTTCTCTATTTTGACAGAAAAATTATCATTAGTTGCCTCCGCATATTTTTTCAAAAGATATGTTGTTGGTAAATCTAAATATCCAATATTTTCTTTATTGTGATAGACTATTCCTGAGCCATTTAAAAATTTTATTTTTGCAATATTTGTTGTGATAATTTTTTGAGAATAAATGATAGTCTTAATTGGGAAAAATACTGACTCATAATCAAACGTGCGTATAGAGTTATCATTGACTTTTTCCCATGCTTTTATATCTTCTATATAAATTCTGTAAAACATTTTACTTTTAAAAATTTCCATCTTAATTTTAAATGCCACATTTATAAAAGTTGAGTTTGAAATGTAATCCACCATGTCTGCTCCTCCCCACCAAACACAATTTCTAATTTCGATACTGTCACGAACAAGAGTCATAGAAAGGTGTCTTCCTTCTTTTCCTATGAGTTTCAAATCTCTATACTCAACTTTTGTCATTGAAAAAAGTGGTGTAGCATTCCCAAAACCATAAGGCTCCATGAGACTAATATTATTAACAAGATCATAGGCAACTTTATATATTGGAATTTCATCTTCAATTTTTATTGGACGAAGTACATCTCCTTCTTGCAAAATTTCTCCACAATATTTATCTAGTTCATCATAAAATTTTTCTAGATTTTCAAGTGGCATGGTAAACCCAGCAGCACCATGATGTCCACCAAATTTTGCCAAATATCCTGAAAATTTTGTAAGAGCTTCAATCATGTTGAAACTTTCTGTGCTACGACATGAGCCTTTAGCTGTCTTTTCTGTTTCATTTATTTCGATGATTATGGTAGGTTTATAAAATTTGTCCAAAATTTTTGAACAAACTATCCCCATTACTCCATGGTGAAATTCTTTGTCAGCAACCAAAATAAGATTTCTCTCATAAAGTTTTTTTACCTCGATAATTTCAAAAGCTTTCTCTTGAATTTTTTCTTGTATTTCTTTTCTATCATTATTATTTTTTATAAGTTTTTCAATAATAGGAATATAAACTTTTGCATCTTGATTAACCAAAAGTTCGACAGAAGTTTTGGCGTCCTCAAGACGTCCTGCAGCGTTAAAAATTGGTGCAATTATAAAGCCAATATCTGATGGTTGAAATATTTTCGTCTGAAAATCTTGAAAGAAAAGAGTCTGCAAAAGTTCACGTAGACCAATTGACTTAGATTTTCTCAAAAGTTCTAAACCTGTTTTTACAAAAATTCTGTTGTCACTAGTTAGAGTAACAATATCTGCAACAGTCCCAATGGCTACAATATCTAAATATGAAAAAATATCATCACGACGGTCAAGCTTTGAATATACCGCAAGCAATAGCATGAAGACTGTCCCGACACCTGCAAAAGATTTGAAATGATATTTATTATCAGATCTCTTTGGATTTATAACAGCAAACGCGTCAACAGGCAATATATTATTTACGATATCATGATGGTCGGTTATTATAATATCTAGCCCAAGAGATTTTCCGTGAGAAATTTCTCCGTGCGAAGTTATACCACAGTCAACTGTGATAACAATTTTTCCACCTTCGTTTGCAATAGAAGTCAAAGCATCATTATTAAGTCCATACCCTTCATCTCGTAATGGAATATAGTATTTGACATCAGCTCCAATTTCTTTTAAACTCAAATAAGAAAGAGCCGTAGAAGTTATTCCATCAACGTCATAATCTCCATAAATATATATAATTTCTTTTTTATTTATTGCTTCCAAAATTCTATCAACAACTTTTTCTACATCTGAAAGCTCAAAAGGATCTCCAATGTTTTTTATATTTGGATTCAAAAAATTTGAGATTTCTTTTTCATCAGTAATTCCTCTATTTGATAAAATATTCAAAATATCTTTGCTCACATTTTTTATTCGTGGAATATTCGCAAGATTTTCTTTATAAACCCATTTTGTATTTCTCATTTTCACCTCCCAGTGAATTTTTATTTTTATAATTTTTTATTATATTAATTAAATTTAATTTGAAGCCTTATAAAAAATTTAATTTGAAGCCTTATAAAAAAGATAAGTCATCATAACATCTTCAACTCTTCCTTTTAAATTTGGGTCAATTATTCTTTCAATATAAAAATCATAATTATGCAAAAATTCAATCTTTTTTACCACAATTTCACCATATAATAATTCTAAAAGGCTGGCAACATCATTGTTCTTATATTTTTTTGTCAAAATACTAAGATATCTAGCTATCTCATTTATTTCTCTGTCTGGTTCTAAAAATCTAAATTTATTTTTTATAGCCATAACGGTGTAAATTTTATAAGTTGGCACATTATATTTAAGTGATGAGGCTACTACTAAGTTTTGATAGTATTTTGGAAAAGCATATTGTAACATATCGGGATATCTAAAAAAAATAGGTCCATCTTTCCAAGAATTCTCATAAGCCTCTGCAAAAAAATTTCCAGAAGCATAAATTTCTGTAATAATGGCTTTTTCTTTCAATTTATCAGCTATAAGCATTCTAGTATTAAATATTCCCATTTGTAAAAGTTCCTTATCTCCAAGCTGTGCAATCTGAAAAAGTTTTGTAACTTCCGCATTGTCATTCATTTCTTTCATCATATCAAAATTAAATGAAACACTTCGATATTTTATCAACCCTAAAATATTTACTCCAATTTTTAAAGCTGTTTGTTCTGAGAATTCCTCTATTTTTTCTAGACTCGCTTGTGTGATTTCAAACTTTAATTTTCTTAAAAGTAAAAATATATAGTTACCATCAAAACTATATGGAAATTTTTGTACAAATTGTTGTGCCTCAAGAAATGCGTCATTAAATTTGCCTGTCCTGAATTTTGACATGATAATTATACTTTCTTCATTTCTTGAAAGCTCATAATCTTTTTTTGATAGCTTAAAAATATTATTATAATCAAGCATTGAATAATAAATATTAAACAAATTTTCTCTTGCATCAAAAGTAAATGACTTCCCCTTAGATGTTTCATACGAAACCAAAGCATTATTTAAATAAAAAATTGCTTCGCTCATATTATTTTTATCCACAAAATACTTTCCTTTGTAGTATGAAATTTCAGGCAAGACAAGTATTGTTTTCATTTTTTCAGTCACTGCAAAAAGTTCATCAAACTTTTTCTGAGCGTATAGTAACTGCAAATATTTTAACGCAAATTTTTCACTCTTAGTATTTTTCTCATACAAATATTTATAAATTTTCAGAGATGTGTTAGGATCCGAATTTTCTATGAAAAGCTCTGCAGCTGTCTCCAAATCTTTGTCAGAAAAATTTTTAAAATATGAAGGATTGCCATCCATATAGAGTTCGAATATTTTTTTATAATCTACGCCAAAATCTTTTTTCATAGTCGCAAAAGCATAATCTATATATGATGCTGTTTCTTTTGTATATTTTGTATTTATAAGAGTCTTCAAAATTTCTTTAGCTGAATTTACATTGCCTTTCTCCAAATAAAACCTTGATAGAAAATATTTTTTTTTTACATAAAAAACTTTTCTATCTTCAGAATTTGAAAGGGTATAGGTTGCTCGCTGCATATAATAAATTGCATTATCTAAATCTCCAGAACTATAAAGTGCAATTGCATAATAATAGGCATAGTAATTTGATGTTATTAACTCTGTCCCTTTGAAAGATTTTTCTAGTGTCTCAAAAAGTTCTGCCGATTTTTGGTACTCACTCTGTGCATAAAGTTTTTTAGCATCTGAAAAATATTTATACTGCGCAACTGATGCAGAAAATATTTCGGTAGCCAAACACAACAAAACAATCAAAATTAGTTTCTTCATTTTTCCCTCACAAAAATAATATTAGTAAATTATAGCAGTTATAATATAAAAAGGCAACTTATGAAAAAATTTGCCAATATTTATTTTTTACTATATAATAAGCACATGTGAGTGCAAACTAATTATTCAAGGAGGTAACAAAATGTTCAACTATTTACAAAAAATAGGAAAAGCTTTAATGGTACCAGTGGCAGTGTTGCCACTTGCAGCGATTTTAATGGGTGCAGGTTATTGGATTGATCCTAACGGCTGGGGTGCTGGAAATAAATTAGCTGCAATACTAATCCAATCTGGTGGTGCAATTCTTGATAATATGGCAATATTATTTGCTATAGGCGTTGCATATGGTATGTCAAAAGACAAAGATGGTTCTGCAGCTCTTGCTGGTCTGGTTGCTTGGCTCATAGTTACAAATCTATTGAAGCCAACTTCAATTTCTCAGCTAAGAGGAATACCAATTGATCAGGTAAATGTCGCATTTTCAAAAATTGCAAATCCGTTTGTTGGTATTTTATGCGGTGTCGTTTCAAGTGTTATGTATAATAAATATAGTAAAGTAGAACTCCCTAAAGCTCTTACATTTTTTTCTGGACGAAGACTAGTTCCAATAGTAACAGCTGGAGTTATGATTATTGTGTCACTAATTTTATTTTTTATTTGGCCATTTGTTTTTGGTGGTCTAATCTCTTTTGGAGAAGGAATATTATCTCTGGGATCAGTTGGTGCAGGGATTTATGGATTTTTTAATAGACTTTTGATTCCTATTGGACTTCATCATGCTTTGAATACAGTCTTCTGGTTTAATATTGCTGGAATAAATGATATCCCAAACTTTTTAGGTGGAGCAAAATCCATCGCAGAAGGAACTGGAATAGTTGGAAAAACTGGAATGTATCAAGCAGGATTTTTCCCAATAATGATGTTTGGACTTGTGGGTGCAGCTTGTGCTTTTGTGAGAATGGCGAAACCTGAAAACAAGCAAAAAATAAAATCTATAATGATTGCGGCTGGTTTTGCTAGCTTCTTCACTGGTGTAACTGAACCAATCGAGTTTGCATTCATGTTTGTAGCTCCACCATTATTTGTTGTTCACGCATTATTAACAGGACTGTCTGTTTTCATCGCAGCAAAAATGCAATGGATAGCAGGTTTTGGATTCTCAGCAGGATTTATCGATCTTGTTTTATCTACTAGAAATCCTTTAGCGACAAAATGGTATATGTTGTTGCCTCTTGGAATAATTTTCTTCTTATTTTATTATTTCTTATTTTCTTTCTTAATCAAAAAGTTCAACTTGAAAACTCCAGGTCGTGAAGATGAGGAAGTTGCAGAAATAGAAACTGGTGCAGATAAATATATCGTAATCGCAAAGAAAATTTTTGACGCTCTTGGTGGCAAGGAAAATATTTTAAACGTTGATTATTGTGCAACAAGACTTCGACTGGATGTTAAAAATAGTGAAACTCTCGACGAGAAAAAAATCAAAACAGTTAGTTCAGGACTTTTGAAACCATCAAAAACATCTGTGCAAATTATAATTGGCCCACAAGTTGAATTTGTCGCAAATGAACTAAAAAAATTAGTTTAGAAAAATTTTAACCATATTAAGTATATAGTATCAAATAAGTTTTTAACCCTAAAAATTTTAAAAAACTTTAATCTGAAAAGTTCTTGTAAAATATAAATAAAAAGCTAGTCATAGAAAATTTATGATTAGCTTTTTTTCTTTCTTGAAAAAATTATAAATAATTTTGAGATAAAACGCTTGACATAAATCATAAAAATATTTATAATATTTAAGTTATCAATGTCGTTCCAATGGTAACGCAACCTCGTGGACACATTTTGACAAAATATAACTTTATCTTAAATAAGGAAGGAGGGAAAATGCCTACATTAAATCAACTAGTAAAAAAGGGAAGACAAACTTTAGTTCAAAACAGTAAATCTCCTGCTTTACATGGTAACCCACAAAGACGTGGAGTATGTGTGAGAGTTTCTACGCAGACACCAAAAAAACCAAACTCAGCTCTTAGAAAAATTGCCAGAGTAAAATTAACGAACGGGATTGAAACAACATGCTACATTCCAGGGGAAGGACACAACTTGCAAGAACACTCGATCGTTCTTATAAGAGGTGGAAGAACAAAAGACTTGCCAGGAGTTAGATATAAAATCATAAGAGGAGCTCTTGATACTGCTGGAATTGCAAAAAGAAAACAGTCAAGATCTAGATACGGAACTAAAAAATCGTAAAAGAATTAAGGAGGTGTAACGAGTGCCAAGAAGAAGAAAAGCAGAAAAGAGAGATGTTTTGCCTGATTCAAGATACGGAGATAAAATAATAACAAAAACTATAAATGCTTTTATGGTTGATGGAAAAAAATCTGTTATTGAAGGAATATTCTATTCTGCAATGGATTTAATCAAAGAAAAAACTGGAAAAGACGGGTACGAAGTTTTCAAGCAGGCGCTAGAAAATATTAAGCCTCAAGTAGAAGTTAGATCGAAAAGAATAGGTGGAGCTACTTATCAAGTCCCAGTTGAAGTTAGAACTGAGAGACAACAAACTTTGGCTCTTAGATGGCTAGTAAAAAATACTAGATCAAGAAAAGAGTATGGAATGATAGAAAAGTTGGCTGCAGAACTTATTGCTGCTTCAAATAATGATGGAGCTACAATAAGAAAGAAAGAAGATACATACAAAATGGCAGAAGCGAACAGAGCCTTTGCACACTACAGAGTATAATTTTCACAGTATATTTAGGAGGAATAGTTAATGGCTAGAAAAGTATCGCTAGATATGACAAGAAATGTCGGAATAATGGCGCATATCGACGCAGGAAAAACTACCACTACTGAGAGAATTTTATTCTTTACAGGAGTGGA
>JBOFDW010000253.1:0-3395 GCA_051647385.1 Fusobacteriaceae bacterium | reverse complement strand
ATTACATTAAATTTAAAAATTTGCTATAATATTAAGCGTGAAAAAATAATCGGAGGAAATAAGTGGAACAAAAATTTAAGCGAAACTTTTCAATCATTGCACATATAGACCATGGAAAATCTACAATAGCCGACAGACTCCTTGAAATCACTGGCACAGTTACAAAGCGTGACATGAAGGAGCAACTTCTGGACTCGATGGAACTTGAGCGTGAAAAAGGAATTACCATCAAAGCTCAGGCTGTAACCTTAAAATATAAAGCCAATGACGGACATGATTATGAGCTCAATCTTATTGATACCCCTGGGCACGTTGATTTTATTTATGAAGTATCTCGTTCTCTCTCAGCTTGTGAAGGTGCGCTGTTAATTGTTGACGCCGCTCAAGGTGTTGAAGCTCAAACACTTGCCAACGTCTATCTTGCAATAGAAAATAATTTAGAAATAGTTCCTGTCATAAATAAAATTGACCTTCCTGCTGCTGATGTTGAAAAAGTTCGATCAGAGATAGAGGACATAATCGGAATTCATGCTCATGATGCTGTTCTGACTTCAGCAAAATCTGGAATTGGGATAGAAGATTTACTCGAGGCAATCGTTAAGAGAATTCCTGCTCCAAATTATAGCGAGACCGCTCCGCTTCGAGCACTTATTTTTGATTCACTTTTTAATGATTTTAGAGGTGTTATAACTTATCTCAAAATTTTGGACGGAAGCATAAAAAAAGGTGATAAGATAAAAGTGTGGTCAACAGGTAAAAACTTTGAAGTTTTGGAATGTGGATATTTTTCTCCATCAATGAAAGAGAGTGAAATTTTATCTAGCGGTTCGGTTGGATATATAATTACTGGTATAAAAACTATTCAAGATACACAAGTTGGAGACACAATAACCAACGCAGAAAATCCTTGTGAATTTCCTCTTGAAGGATTTCGTCCAGCTCAATCTATGGTCTTCGCAGGTTTGTATCCAATTTCCACTGAAGAATATACTGACCTTCGAGAAGCCCTTGAAAAATTGCAGCTAAATGACGCGTCATTAACTTTCGTCCCAGAAACTTCAGTTGCCTTAGGCTTTGGATTTCGGTGTGGATTTTTGGGATTACTTCACATGGAAATTATTGTGGAAAGATTGCGACGTGAATACGATATTGATTTAATTTCTACGATGCCATCTGTTGTGTATCGCATTACTTTTGAAAATGGTGACGTGATTGTAATTGATAATCCATGTGAATTTCCAGAAGGTGGACAAGGCAAAAAAATTATTGAAGAGCCATATATAAAAGGAAATGTTATCACTCCAAAAGATTACGTTGGAAATGTTATGGAACTTTGCCAAGAAAAAAGAGGGCTCTATGTAGACATGAGATTTATCGATGACACCCGTGCCATGGTTACATACGAACTTCCGCTGGCAGAAATAGTAATAGATTTTTACGATAAATTAAAATCTCGTACTCGAGGCTATGCATCTTTCGAATATGAAATGATAGGATATAAAGCTGCTGACCTAGTGAAAGTTGATATTTTGGTTTCTGGAAATCCTGTAGACGCATTTTCTTTTATCGCACATACTGACCACGCTTTTAGTCGAGGGCGTGCAATTTGTGAAAAATTAAAAGACATTATTCCTAGACAGCAATTTGAAATTCCTATTCAGGCTGCACTTGGTGCGAAAATTATTTCCCGTGAGACAATAAAAGCTTACAGGAAAAATGTTATAGCAAAATGTTACGGCGGAGATATTTCTCGTAAGAAAAAACTTTTAGACAAGCAAAAAGAAGGTAAAAAAAGGATGAAGCAAATTGGAAACGTCGAAATTCCACAAGAAGCTTTTATCTCTGTTCTAAAACTTGGCGATTAAAATTAAAAAATAAATCTTATAATAAAATTAGGAGACAGATGCATTATGAAAAAAATTTTGTTAATATTTGCCCTAGTATCAACGATGATTTTTGCAGCAGACGGCGAGCCAATGAAATTTTCTTTAATTGGAGGCGGTATTTGGGACGTATGGTATTTACAACTCCCACCATCAAGAAACACAAATATTTATGGACTAAAATTTGGGTTCTTGACAACATACAACGATTCTTATGGTCTAAGTTTTCATGCTCTAAAAAGTAATGACAGAAGCTTTGGCGGAATTTCTTTGAGTGTAATTGCAAACGAAACAGAAGAAAATATGGGGGGGTTACAAATAGCACTTATAAATTTGGTAGGTGGAAATTTATATGGTGGTCAAGTCGGATTTTTGAATGGGGTCACAGGTGACACTGTCGGATTTCAAATAGGGCTTGTAAATGCTAACGGAATTCCTCCAGCAGTTGAAAAGCAGGAAGATGTTGAAGGACAAAAAATTACTGGGAACATGACTGGTTTTCAGTTTGGAGTTTTTAATAGTACGGTCGGAACATTTAACGGACTACAATTTGGAGCATTTTATAATTACTCACAAGTTATGAACGGGTTTCAAATTGGCGCATTTAATTTTGCTGGAAAATTACAAGGAGTTCAAATAGGACTTTTTAATGTGATAAGGAACAGAGAAAATTTTAATGGTATTCCTATTATGAACCTAAATTTTAGCTTCTAACTTAATCCCTAAATTTTAGCTCTATTTTATATTTAAATTTTTGTTCTTAATTTTTATAGTTTTTATTTAGAATTTTTAATTCATAGTTTTCAAAATAAAAAAGTTCCAGCATTTTAGCGGGAACTTTTTTATTTATCTTTTTCTTAAATTTTTTAACTGATTTTTTATAGAGCAGCAACCGCAGCTTGAAGTGCTTTTTCATAATCTGGTTCGTCAGTAACTTCTGGTACATATTGAACGTGCTTAACTATTCCGTCTTTTCCTATTACAATAATTCCTCTTGTAATAAGTGCAAGTTCTTTTATAAAAAATCCGTACTTGTGAGCAAAATCTCTATTTTGATAGTCAGACAAAGTTACAGCATTTTCAACTCCCTTAGCCCCACAAAATCTTCCAAGTGCAAAAGGTAGATCTAGTGAAATCGTAACGATTTGAATCTCAGGATGTTTTTTTGCCTCTTCATTAAATCTCAATGTTTGAAGCTCACATACACCAGTATCAACAGAAGGCATCGCAGAAACAATTACTACCTTTCCCTTTAAATCAGAAAGTGAGCAAGGAGATAAATCATTTTTTACTGCTGTAAAATTTGGAGCAGTAGCACCAACTTTTATCTCTTCACCAACTAAAGTTAACGGACTCCCTTGAAATTTAATAACATCTTTTCTTTCCATAAATGAATCAACTCCTTAGTAAAATAACAAAATTAAAAACTATAAAAATATCAAGCCTTTATATTTAATTTGACTTAGTTTTATTATACACCTAATTTAAATAATAGCCTACATTAAATTGTGT
>JBOFDW010000252.1:0-1785 GCA_051647385.1 Fusobacteriaceae bacterium | reverse complement strand
TTTAAAACCAAGGAAAACCAAGGGTATATATTAGGTCAAGAAGAAGTTGAAAGACCCCTTAAAATCGATATTATAGAGCCAAAAAAATCTGATTTAGATATCGAAAAAGAAAAAGTATCAAATTTAATAAGAAATAGTGATTTACCAACAAATAAAAGACTTTTTCTTATGGGACAATTGGCTAATATAGATAATTTAGAAGATTTAGAAAAATTTAAAAATAATTTATAAAGGAGTGGTTTTATATGAAAACTATTTTAGATTTAGAAAAAGATAATTTATTCGAATATTTTTCAAGTATGGACTTAAACCAAGAAAATAATTTTATAGAAAAATATTCAAAAACTGAAGAAGAAAAAATACTTTTTCATAAAATATTTGAAAAATGTCTTCAAATTCAACAAGAAAAAATGCTAGAAGAACAAGAAAAAAATTTAAAATAGAAAAATTAAAATAAAAAGGATTGATTTATAAAAAATTAAACGTTATAATAGGGCATAAATGATTGTGAATCAATGCTCGGAAAGCATTGTACGAAAAAGAGCTAGGAGTGAGAAACTAGCTCTTTTTTAATTTTTTGTATCATGATATAATATTAAAAGTGGTTGCCTACCCTAGAAAGGGGGTGCTTTCCAAGATGTTAAGATTCACAATCATAATAGTCCTTTTTTTTCTACTAGGTAAAAAAGGGTACTAGGTAATCACTGGCTAGGTGTCTCACTCACCTAGTCTTTTAATTTAAATTTAAAAGGCGGGATTATGAAGTTAGTTATTTTATTTTTAATTATGGTAAATTTGACTTTTTCAAAATTTGAAAATGTATATAATGTTTCTACAGAAGAAAAAACAGTTTCAGTAAATCAAACTATAGGAACTGTAACTTTTAAAACATTTAATTTTTTTTATGATAAGAATAAAAGTGACCAAATTGGAATTGTGCGAGTTGTAAAATATGAAACCAATAAAAAAGCTATGTTAGATTTTGAAAGAATAATTGAAAAAGAAAATTTAACAGAAATAATGGTTCATACTAATAATAAATTCATTGGTCTGAAAGATGATGAATATTTTTTAGTATTAAAAAACTATGGAGATTTAACTATTATTCAATATATTACTGGAGAAAAATCTTGGGATAATATGAAGAAATATTTATTAGCTAATGATATTGAATCAGAAAAAGAAATAAAATTTACAGAACTCTATATAAATTAATAATCGGGGGAAAAAATAAGTTCCAAGAAAGCCATCACGAAGTGGCAGCTTGAATGGATCTTATTTTTTACACCAACAAAAAAGGGGAAATTACTTCCCCTTTTTTTGATTTTTTATCTTAGAGTTTTTAACTTCTTCAGGAATGTCTTTGATTAAAGTCCATTTTATATTATTCTCATTATCTACCCAAAATTTAGCATGACCTAACAAAGCATTAACTACAGCAGTTTGATTTAAACTAATAGTTTTTTCTAAATTCTTAATATGATTAGCTTGGGAATGAATAAGAAAACTCCCCCAGATTAAGAAAATTAAAAATAAAAAAATTATTGTGGCAAAAACTTTATTTAAAAAATTGGTTCGTTCAAAGGTTTTTTGATAATTGCTAAATGTATCTACAATTTTTTTAGCTTTTGTTAATTCCTCAGCTACTTGAGTATCTCTAGTTTTAATTTTTTCTAAATCTTTTTCAATATCTTTTTTCAATTCTCTTGATTGTTTTTGAATTTCAATTAATTTGTTAGCTAGTATGTTTTGATTTTGCTTTAGCTCCTCTATCTCCATTATCTC
>JBOFDW010000251.1:0-1982 GCA_051647385.1 Fusobacteriaceae bacterium | reverse complement strand
GATGGGCTAAGCGATGTGTTGAAGCTCATACAAAAAGTGACACACAAGGTTTGTTTGCAATAGTTCAAGGTGGAATATATGAAGACTTGCGGCAAAAAAGTCTCGACGAACTCTTAATGCTTGACGAGAATTTTTCTGGGTATGCAATTGGAGGTCTCGCTGTTGGTGAACCACGAGAAGACATGTATAGAATTTTGGACTATATAGTTGAGAAATGTCCAGATGAAAAGCCAAGATACCTTATGGGAGTTGGAGAGCCAGTGGACATGCTTGAGGCTGTTGAGTCTGGGATTGATATGATGGACTGTGTTCAACCGTCTCGTATAGGAAGGCATGGAACTGTTTTCACAAAATACGGAAGACTTGTTATAAAAAATGCGATTTATGCTGAAGACAAAAAGCCCCTAGACGAAAGTTGTGGTTGCTATGTCTGTAAAAATTATACACGAGGGTATATTCGTCATCTTTTTAAGGCTGATGAAATGTTGGGGCAAAGACTTGCCACATATCATAACTTATATTTTTTGCTAAACATGATGAAAGAAGTTAGGGCTGCAATAATAAAAGGCGAGTTCAAAAAATACAAAGAAGATTTTCTGATAAATTTTGGAGATAGAAATAAAAATAAAGATTAAAGAAAAAATTAAGAGAAAAAATAAAATAAAAATATAAATAAAAAAATTAAAGACAGAAATTTTTTAGAGCAGGAGGATAGAAAATGTTTAAGACAGAATATAAAGTTGTAATAAGCGACATAAATTATGGTGGGCACATGGGAAACCAAATTCCGTTGGTACTTTTTCATCAAGCAAGACTTGAATTTTTAAAATCACATGGACTTTATGAGCTTAATATTGGAGATAATGTCGGAACTTTGCAACGAGAAAGTTGGGTAAAATATAATCGTGAGATTTTTTTTGGAGAGAAATTAATTCTAGAGATAAAAAATATTGAGATAGAAAAACTCATTGCTGTTTTTACTTTCAATGTTATCAACGAAAAAAATGAGTGTGCAATTGAAGGAACAACGACAATGATTGGTTATAATCATGAGATAAAAAAAGTGGCAAGAATTCCAGAGTCATTTAAAAATTTGGTTGAAAAACTTAAAGCATAGGAGATGAAAAATAAATGAGCAAAATAAAAAATGTAATTTTTGATTTGGGAAATGTTCTCATAGAATTTCATCCAGAAAAATTTATAGAAAAAAATATTGCTGAAGAAGATAGAGAAGATTTTTATCGTGAGGTTTTCAAAACTGATGATTGGCTAGATTTGGACAGAGGGACATTGACTTACGACGGGGCGGTTGAACTTTTTTCGAGTAAATTTCCAAAATACAGAGAGGCGATAAAAGATCTTTTTGATAATAATGTTATTGAGTGCTTGACTCCCATTGAGGAAAATATCAAGATAATGCAAGACTTAAAAAAGCAAGGATATAAATTATACATACTATCAAATTTTCATGAGCCAAGCTTCAATTATATTTATGCTCGTTGGCAGTTCTTTGAAAATTTTGACGGCAAAGTTGTTTCGTCACATTGCAATCTTTTGAAACCTGAGCCAGAAATTTATGAGGAAATTTTGCAAAAATATAATCTCGTACCTGAGGAGACTCTTTTCATTGATGATGTTTTTGTAAATATTGATGCAGCAAAACAATTTAACATCAATGTAATTCATCTTGAGAAACCACAACTTTTGAAAGAGAAAATCAAAGAATTTATTTAGATAGAATTAATTTCATGATGAATTTTTTATGCAAAAATAATATATAAGAAATTTTTAATAATAGGAGGTGGCTGTATGGATTTTTACAGAATATTGCTCGTGCATGGATTTTTTGGAAAATCGAAAGACATGGCTTATCTTGAAAATCATTTGTCTCGTGCAGGATTTCGTGTGGATAATTTGGAGCTACCTCTTACTTTTAAAAATTTAATTATAAGTGAACGTATAATAATTGAAAAAATTAGGAG
>JBOFDW010000250.1:0-4919 GCA_051647385.1 Fusobacteriaceae bacterium | reverse complement strand
TATCCCAATCTTTTTATTTTAATATTTTTGTTTATATTTGAGTTTTTCATTTTGCCTCACTCCCAACTTTTTTCTTTAGCTGAGCAAAGAGCATTTTTTTTCTGTTCTCTATTTTTTCTTTCTCATGTTTCCACTGATGCAAAACTAGAGCGATAGCAATTACTCCATAAGAAATGAACACTCTAAAATATTCTCCGATTTGTGCTGAACCAACAAGTTGTTTTCCAGCTGACGGCGAAACTATAAAAAGCATATGAAAAAGTAAGACTCCAACAATTGCGTTTGGAATTGTCGCCTTGAAAACAGAAGCCCCGCCAACCAAAAGTGCAGCAATAGAAAACATTCCAATCTGCTCATGAGAATTATAAGTGTTAAGAGTTCCAATATTTTGCAAGTAAATTATTTGCCCAAAAGAAGCAAGCACAGTTGAAATAATTATAGAAATAATTCTTGTCCTGTCAACATCAATCCCTGCAGACCGAGCCACTTCCATATCTTGTCCAATGGCTCGCATATCTTGCCCAAGTTTTGTTTTTCTAAAATATATTATGAATAGGCAAACCAAAACTATCATAATTATAGTTAGACCTGGTAATTTATATCTGCCGATTTGAACTGCAAAAGTATTGTCCATAGACATTCTTATTCCAATTAAATCCATGGCATTTCTTATTCCATATCCCCTTGAAAGCAAAATTTTACTGTTAGTTATTGGTATGATTTTCCCCATTCCGAAAAGTAATACAAGCTGATAGACTCCGTTTATAAAAAATCCTAGCATCATGGAAGTTATCATCTCTCGACCCTTAGCACGGTTCAAAACAATTCCTGCAAAATATCCTAAAAGAATTGCAACTGGTATAGACATTATTGCTGCAAGAAATATTCCGTTGAGCCCGACTATTTTCCAGTCAGTAACAAGAACAAGAGCAATTTGCCCAGCCATAGCTCCTAGTACAATTCCAAAGTTGAGACCCATTCCAGCAATTACTGGAATTAAAAGTGCAAGCACCAAAAATAAATTTCGAGAAAGTCTTGTGAGTATCTCTTGAAAAATATCTGGAATTCTCATGTCAGATACATAAGTTGCGAAGGCAATTATAATTATCATCATAATTGGAACAATATTATTAATTGCAAAAGAAGATATATTTATGTTTTTTTTCATAATAAATTATGCACCTTCCTTTCTTGTAAGTGCGTACAAAATCATTCCATTAGAAACAATTATTCTCAAAGTTTCAGACATGTCCGTTTTTAAAATTCCATTTATAACTGTTGGAGTCATGGTTAAAATTCCCTGAAAAAGAAATGTCCCAATAATTACATTAAGTATTGTAACTTTTTTTGTTGTTGCTCCACCAATTAAAATTGCAGCTATTGCAGGAAAAGCCATGTAAAACGGTGCTAGATAAAGTTGCACGAAACCAAAACTTTGCTGATAAATTATAATTCCAATTCCTGCAAGCACAGTAGAAATTACAACAGACTTTATTCTTATCTTATCAATATTTATACCTGTTGCACCAGCAAATTTATTGTTGAGACCAACAGCTTTCATTGCCATACCAGTTCTTGTCCTGAAAAATATCCAAATAATTCCAGCCACAATAAAGAATAATAAAAATTCTCCAATCGGATAATTAATACTACCAAATCCTAAAATCTTATTTAAAATTTTATGCCAATAATTTTCAACTGAAATTGTTGTCCGAAGTCCTTCTCCACCATAAGCCCAAATCATATCTTGACTTTTAAACGGGAGCAAGAGCCACATAATAGACATGAATGCAACAGAAGAAAATCCAACATAGGTTGCTATCATCATTTCGCTGCCTTTTACTTTGTTCAAAATTTGTCCGTAACCAAAACCGAATATTAAAGAAAAAGGTATAGAGATTATTATTGCGGCTATGAATCCTAAAAATCCTGTTAGTCCAAGCTGTATACTTATTGTTGCTCCTAAAAGTCCAGCCTCAACTCCAAGTGGCATTCCAAAATTTAGTCCAGTACCAGATTGAATCATGGGCATGAGTGATAAAACTAATATTGCGTTCATACCAAATCTTACCATTGTGTCAGAAAAAGAAGTGAGCGGACTTATTCCAGCAAATGGAGAAACAATATATAACAATACTAAAAACAAAACTATTATTGTCCTTGCCCATCCAACTTTATGTATAATTTTATTAAGTTTATTCTGCACTATCTCTCACCTCTTTAGAAACTCCAACCATTAATTTTCCATACTCGATTAAATTATCGGTAGGTTTTAATATGCCTGCAATTTCACCTTCAGAAACAATTCCAATTCTGTCACAAATAGACCGAAGTTCTTCTATCTCTGACGAAATTATGATTATAGTCGTTCCTGAATTTCTGTTAAAATCTTTCAGCGTATCAAGAACAAGTTTTTTTGCTCCAACATCAATTCCACGAGTTGGTTCAGATACCAACAAAACTTCTGGGTTCATTGTGAATGCTTTTGCAAGACAAACTTTTTGCTGATTTCCTCCGCTCAATTGACCAACTATTTGCTCAGAACTTACACATCTTATTTCCAACTTTTTTATGTAATCTTTCGCATTTTTTTCTATTGAAATTTTATCTAAAATTTTTATTAGACCCAAAAACTTTTTAAAAAATCTATTCTGGACTTGCATTGCAGGATAAGCAATATTTTCTTCTATGCTACTATCAAGAAGTAATCCTACTCCCTTCCTGTCTTCTGATACAAAATAAATTCCATTCTCTAAAGGTTTACTAGGATGATTTAAATTTATAGGCATATTTTTAAATAGAACTTCGCCTCCAGCTGGAAAAAGACCCATGACTCCATTTGCTATTCCAATTTTACCTTGTCCTGCCATTCCACCAAGACCAAAAATTTCTCCCTTGTGAACTTTTAAATTTACGTCTCGCACAAATTCTCCAGACATATCAACCCAAAGATTTTTAAATTCTAAAATTGTCTCATCATTTCTTTTGATAGACTCAAATTTTATGGACTCATCCATTTTTCGTCCTATCATCCATTCAGTAATTTCTGTGCTGTTTGTGTTAGAAGTTTTCACTTCGTTTATTAGTACTCCATCACGAAGCACAACAACTTTATCGCAAACATTTATAATTTCTTCTAATCTATGTGTAATAAAAAGGAAAGAAATTCCATTTTTGGAAAGTCTCCTTATTGTTTTCAAAAGAAGTTCTGCCTCTGACTCTGTGAGTACAGCTGTTGGCTCATCCAAAACTATAAGCTTTGTTTTCTCTCTAGCAATTTCTCGGGCAATCTCTGTAAATTGTTTGTGAGCAACTGGCATATCAGATACTTTTGTATCTTCACTCATGTCTACGCCCAAATGTTTTATAGAAGTTTTTGCTATTTCTTTTATTTTGTCAAAATTTATTCTTCTAATTCTGTTACCAAAAATTGGCTCTAAAAAACTTTTATTTGTTATTTCTCTATTGAGCAAAATATTTTCACTAGCTGTAAATCCTGGTATCAAAGAAAATTCTTGGTGAACCATTCCTATTCCAACTTCAAGTGCATCGAACGGACTTCGAAAATTTACAACGTCACCATCAAAAGTTATTTTACCGCTATAACCTCCAGTATCTCGAATTACAGACATACCAAAAATAATATTCATCAAGGTCGATTTGCCAGCTCCATTTTCTCCAACAAGTCCAACTATCTCTCCTTTTTTTATTTCCAAATTTATATCGCTCAAAACTTTGTTTTCACCAAAGTTTTTAGAAAGATTTTCTATCCTCAAAATAACATCTTTCAATTTTTTAAACACCTCCCTGAAATAAAAATTGCTCCCACAATATCTTTACTATAAAATTTAGAAGGAGGAGAATTTCCCCTCCTTCATAAATTAATTATATATTTGGATTAAATTTTTCCTCGTGAATATTTTTAATATATTATATTTAAAAAAAATATTTTTATTTATTTTATTTTACTTTAGAATATTTCGCTGGAACTTTTACTTTAGTATTTCCCAAGTATCCTTTACCAAAAATATAAGTATCTTGATAAACCATGAAGAAGTTTGAAAGTTCTACACCTTTTGGATCAGCATAAACTGAACCGTTCCATGCAGAGCCGGGAGTACTTTTTGTAAGAGCAGCCATAAGGGCCTTCTCATCTTTTATACTTCCACCTTTTTCGATAACTTCTTGTGCTCTATAAAATAATCCTATGACAGAACTGAAATTATATGAGTAAGCCCAAGTTCCCATTCTACCTTTTCCTTTAGTTTTCTTTACTACTGATTCTACTTTAGCAAGAATTTTTGGCCAGTTACCTTTTTCAGCAGCTGTAAATTCTATTCCGAATGCACCTGGGTACCCCATTGTTGGAGACGGAGCATCTGGCTCTATGAATATTGCCCCAAGCTCAGCAATTTTTTTGATAAGAGGTTCAGTCTGTGCATCATTAGTTGCATAGAAAGCTGTATCCTTACCATATTTTTTTACCCAAGTTGGCATTTGCTCAAGAATATATTGTTGAGCACCAGCTACACCAACATCACTTGTAGGATCTGGAACTGTAACGTCCTCAAATTTTAGACCCAAATCATTTGCGGCAGCTTTCATAACGTTTCTTCTTCTTGAAAGAAGTTCGTAGCTCATGTGTCTTGGGAATGATAGGTGTACAAACGTTTTTGCTCCAAGATTTTTTGCAGATTGTACAATCAAAAATCCTCTGTTAACTGTGTCTCTGTCCATTGATAAGTCAGCAACTTTTGCTACCATAGCTGGATCTTCATGTGGAATATCAACGATAAGAAGAATGTCAGGACGTTTCTCTCTAACTTTTCTTATTCCCTCAAGCGTTCCAGGAAGTCCTTCACCAATAATTATTGCCTTCATTTTTGGATCGTTTGCAAGAGCTGATATTTGAGAAATAG
>JBOFDW010000249.1:0-5286 GCA_051647385.1 Fusobacteriaceae bacterium | reverse complement strand
AAATCAAAGTTATAATTTTTAAATTTCAAAAACTAAAACTTATTTTTTTCTCACGCCGCACCGATTATTCCTTTAAGCCCTAGGAACGTTCAAGCATGCCTGAACAATTTTTGTTTCATATTTGGCGTAACTTTGTCTTAGAAAATATTCCTCATAAATTAATAATAAATTATTCTCTAAAGATAATATACGATAATAATTAAAAGATGTCACGTTTATTTAGGTGCAAGATTTTCTTGCACCTATGTTAATAATATATAAAGATTTAAAAAGTTTTCTGAACTTCTAAATTAATATTTTCATACATTATGATATAATATATGAAAATATTTTTTGAGGAGAAAAAAATATGAGGGAAGAAAAAATATATTTGTGGGAACAAGTCAAACTGTGGTTTAGAAGAATTGTTTATTGGTATTTAAATATTTCTTTTTTGATTATTATTCCGTGGATAATAATCAATTTTACGGCATATAAAACAAATAATAAGCCTGATGAAAAAATTATTGATGCGGTGCAATTTTATTTGAACTTTCTTAAAGCAAATATTTTGCCGATATCTTGGCTTATAATTTCTATAATTGGATATTTATATTTATTTTTACATAAAATTTTATTAAGAAAAAAAAGTTATGAGAAGTTTGAAAATTTACCTTCAAGAAAAGAGCAAGAAAAAGATCTTCATCATTATTTGTCAAACGACGGGTCGAACTCAATTCTTGTTGATGGAGAATGGGGGAGCGGGAAAACTTATTTTGTAAAAGGATTTTTTCAGTCAGAAAATTATAGAAAAAAATATAAAGCAATTTGGATAAAAACTTCTCTCTTCGATAGTAGGAATGATATACAAAAATTTTTCTTGCGTGAGCTTGGATTATTTTTTAAGTCGCAGGGGATTCCTGTATCACCAATAAAAGAGATTGTTAAAAAATTTAATATATTAACACAAAATAAATTTAATTTGTCTAGGTTTGAAAGTTCTTTAGAAGAAGATTTTAAATATGCAAAAAAACTTTGTTTAAGTGCTAGCAAAAAAATTGTTGTTGTCTTGGATGACCTCGAGCGGTTATCTTGTACTAACAAACAAAAAGAAATTATTGGATTTATTTCTGAGCTAGAAGATTTTTTAGGGTTGAATACTATTTTGATTATGAACTCGGAAGAAAATAAAGACAGAGAATTTTTTGAAAAATATGTTGATGTTAAAATAAAAATTAAAAATTTGACTCATGAAGAAGTTATCGAAAAATTTATTGATGATGAATTAGACAAAAAAGTTATAATTAATTTTATTGAAAAATTGTTTGAGAATTATGAAACATCTAACGATGAAGAAAGTGTGAAACTTTTAGAAAAAATTATAGAGAAGATGAGGACTCCTCGTTTTGTTAAAAATTTAAATTTTTATCTTATAAATATGAGGAAAATATATTTGGCAAATTGGGAAGAAAAAGAAAAAAGTTTTGCAGTTTTTGTGGCATATATTTTAAGAGAAATTTTTTATGAAAATTTGAAAATAATTTTTTACTATTTCAAATTTGGTAATTATAGACCTAAAGGTTCAATTCCGAAAAGTCTTGATCCAATTATTTATGAAGTAAATATATTAGATGAAATACTTGAAAAAATTATGGGTAAAAAAAATTATGAGTTATTAAATAACCGATTAATTTTATACTTAGATTTAAGCTTAAGAGAAATTAATGATATTGAAGAAACAAATCTTTCATATACAGAGGCAAATTATGAAAAAAATATTAAGAAGAAAAAAGGTTCAGACTCTAAAGTAATGAGTGAAGATGATTTTATTCCTGTAAAAAAATCTATAGCTAAGATAGAAATTGAGAATTATTCAAACTTAGCTTTCAAAGAAGAAGAAAAAGGAAATTATGATGAAGCTTTAAAACAATATGAAAAAGCTTTTGAGTTCATAACTAAAACTTACGGAGAAAATTCTTTGGAAATAGGTGACTTATATAATAATATCGGAAGCAGTTACGAAGAAAGTGGAAAATTTGAAAAAGCAATAGATTATTATAAAAAAGCTTTAAATATATTTGAAAAACTTAAAGGCAAAGAACGTGTTAGAATAGCACCAATTTATATTAATTTAGGAGAAGTTTATAAATCCACAAAAGAATATATAAAATCATTCGATTGTTTTAAAAATGCGTTAGAAACATATAAAAAATATTCAGAAGAAAAGAATCCGAACATACCGATAATCATTAATAATTTAGGAGAGATCTGTAGTGTTAATGCTGATTATAAAAAAGCAATAGATTATTATTATGAAGCATTAAGTCTAGCAGAAGAACTTTACGGGCATGAAAGTTTTGATGTCGCAAAAATTTCACATAATTTAGCAAAATCTCTTGAATATCTTAAAGAATTTAAAAGATCAGAAATCTATTATTATTCTGCTTTTAATATTGCAAATGATCTTCATGGTCCAAAACATGAATTCACAAAAGAAGCTAAAGAAAATTTAGAGAGAGTCCAAAATAAAATTGAAGAAGAAAAGAAAAGGAAAATAATCTATGAAAATATTTGACGCACACGGCGACTACTGGTATGATGTTGCTGAGAAAAAAAGAGCAGGAGAAAAAAATATCTTGCAAAAATATCACTTGGAAAAAATTCGTGCTGGAGAAATTCACGGCGGAATTTTTATTCTTTGGCAACCTGTTGACAGAAATTTTGAGGAAATGTTGGAATTTACCGAGCAAGAAATAAAATCTATCGGCGATTTTTCAGAAATAATTTTGACTAAAGAGCAAATGAAAAATTTTGAGAACGGCGACAAAATAAAAATAATTAAAGGCATCGAAGGTCTTCAACATATAAAAAGCGATTTGAAATGGATCGAGAAACTTTATAATTTAGGATATCGTGAAATGAGTCTCGCTTGGAACGAAGAAAACGAACTTGCAACAGGAATTCGTGGAGACGAAAAACGTGGTCTCACAGAAGTTGGACGCCGTGCTATAAAACTTATGGAAGAGTTGGGAATAGTTTTGGACGTTTCGCACCTCAACGAAAAAAGTTTTTGGGATGTGTGCGACGTAGCAACAAAACCTTTTATTGCATCCCATTCAAATTCTTTTTCAATTTGCCCAGAAAAAAGAAATCTAAAAGATAATCAAATAAAAGCTATGGGCGAAAAAAAAGGAGTCATAGGAATGAATGCATTTCGTGGTTTCATAAGTCAAGTTGACGAAGAAAAAACCGTTGCAAAACTTTGTGACCACTTGGAATATATTTCAAAACTTATTGGACTTGGAAGCGTTGGACTTGGATTTGATTTTTGCGATTATCTCGACAACTCACGTCCTCAAAATCCAATTGATATGTGTGACATTAGTGAATCACAAAAAATGATTTTGGAACTTCAAAAACGCGGTTATACTGAAAATGAAATGAAAAATATTTGTTACGGAAATTTCCAGAAATTATTTATAGATATTTTAAAATAGTCTTGCAGTTATTTTTGTTTTATGGTATACTTTAAAAGTTCCTGCCATCTTAGCTCAGGGGTAGAGCAATACCATGGTAAGGTAGAGGTCGTAGGTTCAATTCCTATAGATGGCACCAGTTTCGTATAAATTCTGGGCTTGGTGTAATATCAATATTATTCAAAATTATTAAATTATATAATATCTAAAAAAAATAAAATTTTTAATATAGATTTCTATTTATATTTTGCAAATTTTGTGCTATAATATTATGTAACTAAATATAATGTATTATTTAAGGAGAGAGATAATCATGAAAAAATTTTTAGTCTTAGGGGCTATTTTATTTGTTGCCGTAGGATGTTCAAACACTGAAGACATGAATTTACGAACTGCTGAAAACTTGGAAATGGAAGACGTTAATTCTGAGAAAAAACCTTTGGAAGATATTATAGTTTTTAATCAAGACGGTGTTACAATTCGTAAAGAAGGAAACAATTTAATTTTATCTATGGAGCAAAGAGTTTTGTTTGACTTTGACAAATCTGTTATAAGAGATAAAGTTAAATCAGCACTTAATACTTTGGCGACTGCTTTGGTTGCAAATCCAGATATCAGAATAAAAATTGACGGATTTACAGACAGCAAAGGTTCAGATCTTTACAACTTGGAACTTTCTCACAAGAGAGCCACAGCAATCAAAACTTATTTAGTAGGTAGAGATGTTGTTGCAAATAATGTTACTGTTGAAGGTATGGGAGAACTTAATCCTCTAGGTGATAATACAACTGAGGAAGGAAGACAAGATAACAGAAGAGTTGAATTTATAGTTTCGAGAGCGTTTTAATTTCAAAAAATTAATATTTTAAATCAAAAATTAAATTTATTAGTATTATTAAAAAATAAAATAAAAATAAGGATGTGGAGTTTGTTATGAAAAAATTATTTGTGTTAGGTGCATTATTATTGACGATAGTTGGTTGTTCGTCAACTCAGCCAGCACCAGTTGCAGAAGCAGCAAAAGTTGGAGTCGTTACTCTATTCAATGAGAACGGAATTGTTATTACAAAAGATGAGAACAATATTTTGACTCTTACTATGGGAACAAAAGTTTTGTTTGATTTCAATGATGCAAAAGTTAAAACTGAATTAAAACCTACACTTGATACTTTAGCAAAAGCCCTTGTTACAAATCCAACAATCAAACTTCAAATTGATGGACATACTGACAACTTGGGAACAGATGCTTATAACCAAACTTTATCTGTTAAAAGAGCGAACTCTGTTAAGAATTATTTAACTGCAAAAAAAGTTAAGAAAACTATGATTACAGTAAAAGGTTATGGGGAAACAAAACCTCTTAACGATAATTCTACTCCAGAACTTCAAGCTGAAAACAGAAGAGCTGACTTCTCTGTAAAATATTAATTTCAAAATATTTTAGTTTTAAAATAATTTAAGATTTTATATTAGATTAATTAACTTAACAAGAGAAAATAAAGTATTGAATTGAAGGTATACCTTTTGGTGTACCTTTTTTTATAGAGTAATAATAAGTTTAATATTTTAAATTACAAAAATAAATATTAAGAAAAAAATATTAAATTATAAAATAAAATTATAAAATAAATAAAAAAGAAGGTGACATCATGGCAAAACATTTATCGAAAAAAGAATTTTATAATAGTTTACTAAGAGTTGGTCTGCCACTTGTCATCCAACAATTTTTATCTTCTTGCTTAAATTTAATTGATAATTTAATGATTGGTCGGCTCGGTGCAAATTATATTGCGGCTGTTGGATTTGCAAATGGAGTTTATTGGTTTTTGGA
>JBOFDW010000248.1:0-6667 GCA_051647385.1 Fusobacteriaceae bacterium | reverse complement strand
TTGCAAAACAAATATTATCTGCTATTGTCCCACTAAATAAAAATGTTTCTTGCGGAACTATTCCTAAAAAATTTCTGTACTCAGTTAGAGAATAATTTTTTATATCTATTTCATTTATTTTTATAGCGCCAGATGTTACCTCATAAAATCGTGGAATTAAATTTGCAAGGGAAGTTTTTCCACTTCCACTTTTTCCTACGAAAGCTATTACTTCTCCGCTATTAACTTCAAGATTAATATTTTGCAGTACAAATCTATCATCATCAGTATAGCTGAAACAAACATTTTCAAATTTTATTTTTTCTACTCTATCAAATATTTTTTCAGGTGCTTCACCAAAATATTCTCTTTCAATTGGTTCATCCATTATTTCAATTACCCTGTCCGCTGAAGGTAGCTGCTCATGCAAATTACTATTCCTATCTATGAGCCTTCGGACTGGTTGTTGCATAAGTCCAACCGCAGTTATAAATGATACCAAATCTCCAAATGTCATTTTACCTATTGAAATTTTGTACGCAGCATAAACTACAACCAAAACTACCATCGAAGTAGTAGAAATTTCTGTAAGAGGGGAAACAAGAGCCGTTATTTTTCTGCTCTTAAAAGACTTTTTAAATTCATCCAAACTAATCTCAATATATTTTCTTACCATTTTGTCTGCTTTATTAAAAGCTTTTATGACCTGTATTCCTGAGAGAGATTCTTGCATGAAAGCAGAAACCTGACCCGATGTATCCTGTCTAATCCTACCTGCATCTTTTATTTTTTTAGAATATTTTCGAATTGTCATCGCCATAAAAGGAGCTACAATAAGTGATGCTAACGTAAGTTGCCAATCAACGTAAAATAATCTTGCTGCCAAAATTATTGCTAACAAAGACTCCTTGAATATTTCAAAAAGTGTAAATGCAATCTGACCAAGTGACCCTGAATCATTACTTAGTCTCGCCATTATATCGCCAAGTTTATTTTTTTTATAATATGATAGTGGTAAATTTTGTAAATGCTTAAAAACATCTTGCCTTATTTCTCTCTTAACCGTTTCGGTAACGTATGAAGAAGTTATAGTCGAATAATAAGTGCTTATAACTTTTATTATAACAGAAATAAAATATCCTATAACTATAAGTATTACCATTTGTTTATTTTTTTTTATAAATCCCTCATCCATAAGGCTTTTTGCAAACCAAGCAGGTGATGCTGCTGCCGCTGAAGCTAAACTCGAAAGAATTATTACACCAAACATTGCCAACTTATGTTCAAAGCTATATTTTATGAAACTATTTATCGATTCATTTTTAAACAGTTTTATTTTCTTTCTCATCCTCTGATTTTCCCTTCAAAATATATTCAGCATATCTTTGTACTATATTTTTTCCACTAAGTGCTTTCCTTATTTTATTTATATCTTCATGCATCTCTTCCATATTTAGTTTAATCTTATTCATCTGCTTTAATATTTCTTGTGCATTACATTTTTCCTGTAAAAGTTCAGGGAAAATTTCTTTACCCATAGCTATATTTGGAAGTGCTGCATAGCCTTTATAAAATAATCTTGCTATAAAATAATTTAGTTTGTTCACATTATACACCACTATTGTTGGCAGACCTAACAATGCCAACTCCAAAATAACCGTCCCTGATGCTGCTATTGCTATTTCAGATTCTTTAGCACACTCTTCCAAAGATTTACGGTACTCAACTTTTAAATTATGGTATTTTTTTAAATCATCTTTTATCCATTCTAAGTGGTCTTTATTTGAAAGTTTAAGAATAAAATTCCTGTCTTTTTTTATTTCTACTACTTTCAACATTGCTGGTGACAAGCTTTTTATTTCTTGCTCCCTACTACCAGGCAGAAGCAATATTTTATTTCCCCTCTCTTCAAGTTTTTCATATTTCTCATAAAAAGGATTTCCAAAATAAATTATATCGATATTTAAATTTCTATAAAAATCTACTTCCCATGGAAATATGGCAAGAATACGGTCAGCAAGTTTTAGCGTTTTTATTCTACCTACTCTCCAAACCCAAAGTTTTGGTGGAATATAATAATACACCTCAACATCTGGTGATTCAAATTTTATTTGTTTTAATAGTAACAGATTAAAGCCACCATAGTCTACTAGAATAACTTTATTTATTCTTTCTTTTTTTATAAAATCTAAATATTCACGTAATTTTTTCTTAAGAAAACTAAACTTAGATATCACTCCAGTGAAACCCATAACAGAAATTGTTTTTATATCTTGAATAATTTTAACTCCAGCTTCTTCAGAATGCTTTCCACCAACACCATAAAAAACGGTCTCAGGTTTTTGCCTTAATATTTCTTTAACTAGATAAGATACATGTAAGTCCCCTGACACTTCACCAGTTGATATAAAAAATTTGTCTTCCATACTTTTTCTCCTTAACTAAATACCAACTATAAAAATCCCTTTTTCATCTGCAAGTTTGACACATTCATCTTGTTCAAGAAACAACATTCTATTTGCTTCCCCAACTAAACCTTTTCCGCCAATTTCAACTAATTTTTTTACAGTCTCTAAGCCTATTGCAGGAATATCAACCCTCATGTCTTGTTGTGGTCTTGCCATTTTTACCAATATCAAATCTTTCCCAGCCAAATCATGAGCTCTCAAAAGAGTTTTGTCGGTACCTTCTATTCCTTCCAATGCGACTATAGATCTATCTTTACACACAACAGACTGTCCAACATCAAATGAGCTTAATTGTTTAGCAACTTTTTTTCCCATATTTATAGTTACCATGTCTATTTCATTCGGAATATATTTTGTATAGATTTTTTTTTTTAACATAAAATGTTTTAACAAGTGATTCTGTGACAAAACTTTTATGCCGTTCAGTCTAAACAAAACTATAATTCCAAAAAGGAGAGACTCATCTTTTCTATCTGACAATTTTTTCATAAGTTCCTCTCCAATATTATCTAATTGCATATCTTCAAAGATTAATTTTTTTTCGACTTTACCCAGCATAACAATTTTTGTTATTTCACTTTTTAATAAAAATTTTAATATAGAATTTGCTTGCCCTATATTAAAAGTTCTAAAATTTTTATGCTCTTTTATTTCAGGTGCAATAGTGCGAAACAACCCTATTGGATAAACATCAAATCCAAACTTCTCCGCTTCTTCCAAAAAATATACTGGCAGTTTTCCACTCCCAACTATCACACCAATTTTTTCCATTATCTAGCAAGCCCCCTATTTTCATTGCTGACAACAATGAAATCATGTATGTGTTTTATATTTTCATCATCACCAAAATCTTCTTTCAAATATTTCAAAATATCTTTCATAGGAAGCTTTGATCTAAATATAATTTTATGTGCTTTTTTTATATTGCTTATCTGTTCTTCTGAGAATCCTTTTCGTGCTAATCCAACTGTGTTAACTCCAAAAATTCTAGCTGGTGTTCCATGCGCAAGCATAAAAGGACAGATGTCTTGTGTTATTGCACAAGCTCCTCCTGTCATTGAATAAGCTCCTACTCTAGAAAACTGATGCACTGGTGTAAGCCCTCCAACTATTGCTCCATCTTCAACCACAACATGTCCACCAAGAGTTGCATTATTTGAAAATATACAGTTATCTCCAACAATAACATCATGAGCAACATGGGCATAAGACATCAAAAGATTATTATCTCCAACAACTGTTTCAAATCTGTGAGTTGTTCCTCTATGTATGGTCACAAATTCCCTGATGGTATTATTGTTCCCTATGATAGTTTTTGTTGGTTCACCTTTATATTTCAAATCTTGGGAAGCTTTTCCAATTGAAGCAAAAGAGTATATCAAATTATTTTCGCCTATTTCTGTTATTCCTTCAATAACAATATGAGATTGTAAAACAGTATTTTTTCCTAATTTCACATCTTTGCCAACAATACAATAAGGACCAATTTTTACTCCTTCACTTATTATTGCACCTTCTTCTATAATCGCAGTTGAATGAATTTCGTTCAAGGTCTTACCTCCATCATTTTATTATTGCTTTTGCATACTGCAAGTAAACGATACTTCAGCCACAACTTGACCATCAACTTTTGCGACCCCTCCGCCTTTTACGATAGAGCCTTTTGCCTTATCTATTCTAACCTCATAAACTAATTGATCCCCAGGTAATACTGGCTTTCTAAATCTAATTCCTTCCATTGCTGCAAAATATGGAAGAACATCTCGTGTCTCATCCATTATTAAAACACCAAGACATTGAGCCATCCCTTCAATTATATAAACTCCAGGATAAATTGGGTGCCCAGGAAAATGTCCATTAAAAACATCCTCGCTCATCGTGATATTTTTATACCCCTTGATTGTTTTATTCTCTTTGTCCATCTCCAAAATTCTATCCACAAGCAATATTGGAAATCTGTGTGGTATCCTCTTCATTATTTCTACAGCATCAAAAACCATTTCATATCCTCCTAATAAATTTTTATTTTTTATATTAAAGCTTTCTTTATTTAAAATATTTTGATATTTAAATAAAAGCAAGTTTTTTTGCCAATTCATTATTTATTGCATGCCCAGCTTTTATCGCTATGATGTGCGCTTGTATCGGTCGGTTCAAAATTTTCAGATCACCTATTATATCCAATATTTTATGGCGAACAAATTCATCATCATATCTCAAACCTTCTTCGTTTAAAACTCCATATTTACCAATAACTATTGCGTTATCTAAACTTCCGCCAAGAGCCAAATTATTTTTCTTCAAAAATTCTACCTCATAGTCAAATGCGAAAGTTCTTGCTCTAGAAATTTCTTTAGTATAATTTTCAAGATTTATTTCAAATTCAGCCAACTGAGATTTCAAATATGTATGTTCAAATCTTATTCCGTAAGTTATTTTGTATCCGTCATAAGGTAAAGCAATTACATGCTTGTCTCCAGCTCCTACAACTATGGGTTCTTTGACAATAATTGGATTTATTTCTCTTTCCAATTCTTTTATTCCAGCGGCTTTTATTGCCTCTAAAAATTCTACAGAACTACCGTCAGCTATTGGAAGTTCATTTCCTTCAAGTTCAATTATCAAGTCAGAAATTTCCAAAACATATAGAGCTGATAAAAAATGTTCAACAGTATAAACAGAAGCTCCAAACTCATTTTTTATATTTGTTCCTCTAGTTAAATCAAAAACATTTTGCTCGCTTACTTCTATTTTATTTTTTCCTTCTTCCAAATCTACTCTCTTAAAAATTATGCCTCTCATTTCAAGACTCGGAACAAGTTTTATCTTTATTTTTTCGCCTTTATGCAAACCAATTCCCTCAAAAAAAACTTCTTTGCCGATAGTTTTTCTCTTCATTTTGTATTCACCATACCCTTAACATTTATCCCTAATATTGTAACCTAATTTCACATCTTTTTGCAACTATTATTGCTTGACCAAAAATTTCTCAGCAAGGACAGACGCTATCTCCCTTTTCCCATCAATAAATTCCACAATAACTTTTTTCTCGTCCATTGCTCGAACTATTCCAAGTCCAAACTTTCTGTGAAAAACTTTCTCTCCAGATTTGAACATAAATCCCTTTGAACTATCAAGTTTTGAAGAAGTAATATTTAGATTGTCAAGATTTCCAAAGCCTTCAACAGGCTGATTATATTTTTTTATGAACTCAACTTTTCTTTCTTCGATTTTTTCTTCAAATAATAATTCATGTGGTATCTCTTCTATAAATCTTGACTTTGACCTGAAAACCATTTCCCCATACATATATCTTGCGTCTGCATAACTCAAAAATAATCTTTCTTCCGCTCGAGTTACTGCAACATAGCAAAGTCTTCTCTCTTCTTCTATTGTATCAGGATTAAAATCTGCATCTTTTCCTGGAAATATTTCATCCTCAACTCCTGTCAAAAATACTACTGGAAATTCTAATCCCTTAGAATTATGAATTGTCATAAGTTTTACATATTCAGAATGCTCCTGTAGATCATCGGTTGCACTTACTAGAGAAACATTTTCAAGGTATTCTTGTAAAGTTAAATTTCCGTCAACCATTTTTTCCAGCTCGTAAATTGATGTCCTAAGCTCATCAATATTTTGAATTCTGCTTTCGCCTTCATCTTTGCCATAAGTTTCACACAAATAATCTTCATATTTTAATTTTACTATCAAAGTTTCAAAAATTTTCGAAACTTTACTGTGCTCTTCTGACAATTTTATAAGCTCTTCTATCAATTTATAAAATTCTTGAAAAGCCTGACTTACTGCTTGACCTATTCCCCTCACTTCAGAAATATTTTTTATAACATCAAATGGTGAAATATTTTTCTCTATTCCATGAGTGATAACTTTCTCAAAAGTCACCTCTCCAATTTTTCTCTTAGGAATATTTATAACTCTACGCAAACTTATTCCGTCTTTTGAATTATTCACAAGATTTAAATAAGCCAAAATATCTTTTATCTCAGCACGTTGGTAAAATTGTTGTCCTCCAAAAACTTTATAAGGTATTCCATTCCTCATAAAAGTCTCTTCAAAATTTCTTGATTGTGCATTTGTTCTATACAAAATTGTAAAATCAGAATAACTTTTTCCAGAACTTTTTAGCTCAATGATTTTATCTACTACAAATTCAGCTTCTCCTCTTCCATCTTGGCAATGCTCAAGAGTTATTAAAT
>JBOFDW010000247.1:0-3196 GCA_051647385.1 Fusobacteriaceae bacterium | reverse complement strand
ACAGCAGACAAAATAATTCCGCTAGCAGTTTTCTCTTCTTTTTTCTCTTTGATTGGCTCAACAATTAATCTCTCACCTATTGGTTTTAATTTCATAAAAACACCTCCTAAAAAAAGAATTTAGTTAAATATTAGCACTCACTTTTATGGAGTGCTAATTTTAATATACTACAAAATTTTTATCTCGTCAAGTATTTTTTTAAATATTCTTCAAGATCGCTTTTCGTCTCTTCATTTCTAAGCCCAAATTCTATATTAGCTTTTAACAGTCCGATTTTATTTCCTATGTCATATCGTTGACCCTCAAAATCATATGCAAAAACTTTCTCACCGTCTTTCATCATCTTTAATATTCCGTCTGTTAACTGAATCTCGCCACCTTTTCCAGGTTTAGTCTCTGATAAATAATCAAAAATTTTTGGGTCAAGAAGATATCTTCCAAGGCAAGCAAGTCTTGATGGAGCTTCATTTATAGAAGGCTTTTCAACAAAATCTTCTATTAGAACTGTTCTATCATCTATTTTTTCTATTGGTTTTACTACGCCATATTTTGATACATCTTTTTCAGCAACTTCTTGGACACCGATAATACTAGCTCCATATTTTTCGTAAGCATTTATAAGCTGCTTTGATACAGGAATTTTCTCATTGTACATAATGTCATCACCCAAAGCAACAACGAAAGGCTCGTCACCTATAAAAGGTTTTGCTTTTAAAATTGCGTGACCAAGTCCAAGAGGTTTATTTTGACGCACATAAAAAATATTAGCCATGTCAGAAATATAATTGACTTTATCAAGCAAATCATTTTTGCCATCTTTTTGCAAAGTCATTTCGAGCTCGTAAGAATGGTCAAAGTGATCTTCTATTGAATTTTTATTTCTACCAGTAACGATTACGATATCTTTTATTCCAGCCTCAACAAGTTCTTCAACTATATACTGAAGTGAAGGACGGTCAACAATTACTAGCATTTCTTTTGGCTGTGCTTTTGTTGCTGGCAAAACTCTTGTACCAAGTCCAGCAGCGGGTATAACTGCTTTTGTAACTTTTTTCATTTTTTCCTCCTCAAAAAATATTTTTTATTTTTCTTCAGTAATTTCTATTCTAGGGAAAATTGGCTCAGCTATTCCTAAGTTATGACCTACCTCAAAAAATCTCCATTCTTTTATATCAGATATTTTAGCATTTTTAATTTGCTTAGTCTCACCAAGCTGATTCCAAATACTCTGAGATTTTGTTGGCATATAAGGATAAATCATAACAGCAACTTTATAAAGTCCAGCTATTAAATTATTCATCACAGCACCAAGTCTTTCTTTTGAGCTTTCATCTTTTGCAAGAACCCACGGGCAAGTTTCGTCTATATACTTATTCATACGAGAAATAAATTTCCAGATAGACTCAAGTGCCTTAGAAAATTCTACTCTCGACATAAAGTCATCAACATTGATGAGAGTTTCTTCCCATAATTTTTTCAGTGCAATGTCATACTCATCTGATGAACTCAGTTCTCCAGTAACTATTTTACTATCAAAATATTTTTTGTACATACCAAGAGTTCTATTAAGAAGATTCCCTAAGTCATTGGCAAGGTCTGTATTTATTCTTGTAACAACACTTTTAGTAGAGTAATCTCCGTCTAGCCCGAAGCTAACTTCTCTTAGCAAGCAATATCTAAAGGCATCTACTCCATATTTCTCTATTTCTATTTCTGGAGAGACAACATTACCCTTTGACTTAGACATTTTTTCACCTTCAGATGTCCACCAACCATGAGCTACAATTTTGTCTGGCAGTTTTACATCAGCTGATAAAAGCATGCAAGGCCAAATTATTGCGTGAAATCTTATAATATCTTTTCCCATGAGATGAACAACTTCTGCGTCATTCCAAAATTTTTGAAACATATCAGGATTATTTTCATAACCTGTAGCAGTTATATAATTTGTGAGAGCATCAAACCAAACATAAGTGATATGACCTTCAGCAAATTCTATTGGAATTCCCCAAGTGAAAGTATTTCTCGAGATAGATAAATCATTTAGCCCTTGTTTGATAAAAGAAACGACTTCATTTCTTCTTGCGTATGGCAAAATAAAATCAGGATTTTTTTCTATATGAGTAAGTAGAGCGTCAGCGTACTTTGACATCTTAAAAAAATATGATTCTTCTTTTACTACACGAAGTTCTTTGCCACAACTTGGGCAACAATTTCCATTGATTATTCCATTCTCAGGGACAAAAGTTTCACACGAAACGCAATATTTCCCTTCGTACTCGCCCTTGTAAATATCTCCTTTTGAATGAACAGACTCAAGAATTTTTTTTACTGCCAATTTATGACGAGGCTCTGTTGTTCTTATGAAATCATTATATTCTATATCAAGTTTTTTCCACATATCCTTAAATCTTGGAGCCATTTTATCAGTCCAATCTTGCGGACTTAAATTTCTTTCTTTTGCTGCTTCTTCAACTTTTTGACCATGCTCATCTGTTCCAGTCAAAAAAAAGACTTCATACCCAGCTGTCTTTTTATATCTTGCAATAACATCGGCTGCTATAGTTGTGTATGCAGTCCCAACATGAGGATCACCATTCACATAATATATTGGTGTTGTCACATAAAAATTTTTACTCATTTTTGAATAACTCCTCTGCTTTTAAGTCTAACTCGTTTAATATACTTTTTAATTTTTCGCACTCATCATAAAGATTTGCATTTTCAGATATCATATATGGTTTACCATAAAGAACACGAACACGTGAAAAAGGTTTGGGCAATTGAAATTTATCCCAAGTTTTTCTAAATATCCATTTTTTCTCATAGGCTATTCCCAGTGGCAAAAATGCTACTCCAGATTTTTGTGCTAGATAAATCATTCCTTGCTTAACTTCAAGAGCAGGACCTTTTGGTCCATCAACAGGAGTACCAATAGTATATCCGTCTTTTGCCATCTTGATTAATTTTATGAGACTTCTTACAGCTTCTTTGTCTGTTGAGCCACGAACAACATTCATTCCATACCTCGACATGGGAACTGCAATTAGCTCGCCATCTTTTGATGGACTTACAAGTGTTGCTCTTTTTTTGATAAATTTTGTACCCAAAAGACCCATCAAAAGTTTATTATGCCAACAAGTCATTATGAAATTTTTGTTCTCATCATATTTTTCAGTAAAAATAATTTTTGTAC
>JBOFDW010000246.1:0-2333 GCA_051647385.1 Fusobacteriaceae bacterium | reverse complement strand
TAATTATGAATTTACCTAACAAACTTACCACTGCTAGAATAGTTCTTACAATACCTTTCATTTATTTTTTGGGAGCAAGTCAGACTTACGGACAAAGTTTTAGATATATTGCCTGTGGAATTTTTGTTGTGGCAGGTCTCACAGATTGGTTTGATGGTCATCTTGCTAGAAAGAAAAACATGGTCACAGATTTTGGTAAACTTATGGATCCACTTGCCGATAGAATTTTGGTAATTTCGGCTCTAGTAATGTTTGTCTCACTTGGTTGGCTCGCACCATGGATGGCAATTGTTGTAATTGCTCGAGAATTTTTGATTGGTGGGATAAGGACTTTGGCAGCAGCAGACGGAAATATTATACCTGCTGGTACTCTTGGAAAATTTAAGACGAGTTCTCAAATGTTGGTGATATTTATAACTTTACTTTTTGCTGATACTTTTTGGAATATGAAATATAATGAGTACATGATGGTCATCCCAGTTATTTTGACAGTATGGTCTGGCATAGAATATTCTTCAAAAGCTAAACATTATTTTATGAATCACAATTAATAAATTCTCACAAAAAATTTTATTAAGAAGGAAAATTATATTATGGATAAAATATTAATAATAAATTATGTTCTGAAAGCCGTCGATATTTTTATCTGGATTCTTTTTATTCGGGTAATTTTATCTTGGCTCCCAAATATACATAATGCTTTTACTGAGATAATTTATAAAATTACTGAACCAGTTTTGAGACTGTGCAGAATTGTTGTTCCAATTGGTGCTGCAAGATTAGATTTGGCTCCACTGATTGCATATTTTGCTCTAGGAATTTTGAAGAGAGTAATAATTTATCTTGGATATAATTATTTTTAGAGAGAGAGAAAAATATAGAAATAAAAATTTATGAAAAAGAATTAAGCTGAAAATTAAATTGGAGACAAAAAATATGGAAGAGAAAAAGGAATATCATATTCCTGTGTTATATAATGAGACGCTGGATAATTTGGTTTTAAATCCTGACGGAATTTATGTGGATTGTACTCTTGGGGGCGGCGGACATTCTGAAGGAATTTTAAAAAAATTATCCGACAAGGGCGTTTTAATTTCTATTGACCAAGATGAAGAAGCTATAAAATTTTCTAAAAATCGTCTCCAAAATTTTAAGAACTGGAAAGTTTTCAAAGATAATTTTTCGAACATAGATAAAATAATTTATATGGCTGGCTATGATAAAGTCGACGGAATATTAATGGACATCGGAGTTTCTTCTACGCAACTCGACAATCCTGAACGAGGATTTTCTTACAGGTTTGAAGCAAAACTAGATATGAGAATGAATTCTGATGCAAAAATTTCTGCTTATGATATTGTGAATAATTATGAGGAAGGAGCAATTTCCAAAATTTTATTTGAGTATGGAGAAGAAAAATTTGCGAGAAAAATTGCAAAATTTATTTGCGAGGCAAGAAAAGAAAAACCACTTGAAACAACTACTGAACTTGTAGCAATTATAAAACGTGCTTATCCATCACGAGCGGAAAAACATCCTGCCAAAAAAACTTTTCAGGCTCTCAGAATTGAAGTGAACAAAGAGCTTGAAGTTTTGGAAATAACTTTGAAAAAATCCGTTGAGCTTTTAAAAAAAGGCGGGCGATTGTCTGTGATAACTTTTCATTCTCTCGAGGACAGAATTGTTAAGACAACTTTTAAAGATATGGCGACTGGATGTATTTGTCCACCGAGACTTCCAATTTGTGTTTGCAATCATAAAGCGATTGTGAAACCAATTACAAAAAAACCAATTATTCCAAAAGACGACGAAATTTTAGAAAATAATCGAGCACATTCATCGAAGCTCAGGATTGTGGAGAGGATTTAAAATGAATGGAAAATCTAAATTTATTTTTACAATTATTATTGTGGCAACTTTGCTTGCGTTAAATAATATTGAGCTCAACAGAGTTTCTCAAAAAGAAAAAGAATTAAATTCAAAATTAAAAGAGCTTGATGAAGTTACAAAAAATTACGACAATATTATTATGGAGTATGATTCGAAAATTGATCTCAAAGAAATTCGGAAGGAACTTGAGGCGAAAGGTTTGAAAGTTACCCGTGAAGTTGAATATCTTGTTCTGCCAAATGCCGATGAGAATTCAAAATAAATATTTAAGAAAATAATTTTAAAGGTGAGCAAATTTGAAATCAGATTTAAATTTAAAAATAGGAAATATTATAGAAATAAAAATTGAAAAAATAATTTACGGTGGCGAAGGGTTAGGTTATCTTAACGACTTCGCTATTTTTGTGCCCATGTCAATTCCTGGCGACAAAGTTCAGTGCGAA
>JBOFDW010000245.1:0-2751 GCA_051647385.1 Fusobacteriaceae bacterium | reverse complement strand
AATATTTTTTGATTTATAAATTTATTTTTTCTTTATATTTTATTTTTGAGTTTGTAATTTAAAAATTAAATTTTATTTTCCAAGTTGCTTACGAGATTTTCTTATATAAATATCTGCGATTGTATTTGTAAAAAAACTTATTGCAAAAAGTACAAGTCCAATTGCAAAAAGAGAATAATAATGGGTTGTACCTTCTGAAACTTCTCCCATTTCAGCGGCGATTGTTGCCGTCAAAGTTCTGACAGGAGAGAAAAAATTATTTGCCATAATAGGAGAGTTTCCAGTCGCCATTAAAACTGTCATGGTCTCTCCGATTACTCGACCAAATCCCAACATTATTCCAGCAAAAATTCCTGGAAAAGCAGCAGGCAATAAAACTTTGAAAATAGTTTCTAGTTTATTTGCACCGAGAGCAAATGAAGCTTCTTTATAAGATTTGTCTAAGGCATTGAGAGCGTCGTCAGAAAAACTTACGATTAATGGTATAGCCATAAAAGCTAGCATAAGTCCGCCAGTAAAAGCTGTGAGTCCAGTCTCAAGTCCGAAAAATTTTTTGATTGGAGTTGAGAGAACATAAAGTCCTATAAATCCCAAAGCGACAGATGGAATCGCCGACATAGTTTCAATTATAACTTTCAAAATATTTCTAACTTTTGGCGTGGCATATTCGCTAATATAAAGTGTGGCGAAAAGTGCAAACGGAATTGCAATTGCAAGTGCACTTAAAGTTACCCAAAAAGTTCCAACCAAAAGTGGGAGCAGTCCATATTTTTCAGAAAGTGAAATCCATTCTGTACCAAATAAAAAATCTCTTATTGGAACTGCACGAAAAAATTTTAGCGAGTTTATAAAAATAAATAAAAAAATTAGTAGCACAATAAAAATATTTAAAATTCCAACGAAGCTGTGAATCCACTTTGCAAAAATATCTTGAATTTTTCGTAACATAAAATTTTACCTCCAAAAATATTTTTAACAAATTATAAAATTAAATAAATTTAGAAAAAAATAAAATAATTTAAATTAAAAATTTATATTTCTATATTAACTCGTGAATGTAAAATCAAAATTAATTTAATGTAAAAATTATGTAAAAAAAATTTACAGAAATTTTACAAAGAATTTATATTGGTTTAACAATGAGAGGCTAAAATAAATTTAGTATTAAAATTATTACAAAAAATTTTATGGAGGTTTATTATGTCAATAAAAAAATTTACGGGAGTTCAAATTTTATTTTTAGGATTAATTTTAGGAATGATTTTTAGTACAAATATTTTTGGTGCAGCAGTTATTCAAGTAAAAGGTTCTGACACAATCGTCAACGCTTCACAATCAATCGTAGAAAATTTTATGATGAAAAACAAAGGAGTTCGAGTTGCAGTTTCAGGTGGAGGTTCTGGCGTAGGAATTTCTGGTTTGCTAAATAAAACAACTGACATTGCACTTTCATCGAGAGATATTTCTGCAAAAGAATTGTCTTCAGCGAAAGAAAAAAAAATAAATATAAAAGAAAATATAGTTGGTTATGATGGAATAACTGTAATTGTAAATAAGAGCAACAAAGTAAAAAAATTATCTCAGGCTCAACTTGGAAAAATTTTCAGAGGAGAAATTACAAATTGGAAAGATGTTGGCGGAGATAATGCGCCGATAACAATTTTGTCCAGAGATTCATCTTCAGGTACGCACGTATTTTTCAAAGAGCAAATTATTAACGAAGGAAATTCTAAAGGTACAAAAGAATACGGGGCAAAAACTTTGTTCTTACAAAATAATGAGGGAATAAAATCCGAAGTAGTTTCAAATAAAAATTCAATCGGATATATTGGAATGGGATACATGGACGAGACTGTAAAAAATATTACGGTTGACAATGTTGACCCGACAGTTGCAAATGTTGCGTCAAAAAAATATCCAATTTCTCGAGCACTTTATTGGTACGTTGCTACTCCAGTAAATTCTGAAGTTCAATCTTTAATAAATTTTGCACTTTCTGCTGACGGACAAAAAATTATTGCTGAAGAAGGATTTGTTCCAGTAAAAAAATAAACTTCAAAATAAATATTTATAAAATAAAAATATAAAAAAATAATATTTATAAAAATATCAAAAAATTAATATACAAAAATTTATTCAAAAAAAAATCGGAGACAGCTCTCCGATTTTTATATTTAAATTTTATTCTTTCTCTAAAATAATTTTCACTCGAACATTTTTCAGAGAAATTTTTCCGTCTTTCGCAACTGGCAAATCTTTTTTATAAAATTTATCTAAAAATTTTATCGTTTCAAAAATTGTACAGTTACCTCCTTTTATTGCAACAGGAATTTCTCGAATAATTTTTATCTCCTGATAATTTGAAAGATTAATTTTTTCGTCGATTGAAAAATCAATCCAAGTTGCGTACTCAGATTTTTTCATCAAGTTATCCAAAACAAAAAGTGCGTAATAAGAAACTGGACTTTCGTAAAATCTTGATTCAGAAACGCAGTTCAAATATTTTTGTGATTCGTCGTAAGTCAAAACGAAATCTTTCACAAGATGAAATTTCATCATTTCAAAACTATTTTCCAAATTTATTCTTGCACGGTAAGGTCCAGAAATAAAAGTAATTATTTTTCCAGCAAAAATATTTTCAAATAAAGAAACAATATTTTTGAATCGAGTATTATTTAGATGAGGAAAAATTTCATACTCCAAATAATCTCCGCTCTTGGAAATATTTCCAGTTGGAGAAATAAATACCGA
>JBOFDW010000244.1:0-5135 GCA_051647385.1 Fusobacteriaceae bacterium | reverse complement strand
TTGCTGACTCAATAAATACAGCACTTAGTCAGACCAAAAATATAAAAGTTGTAATAGAAAATACGGCAGGTCAAGGGTCAAATCTTGGTTATCGCTTTGAGCACATAGGAAAAATTATCAGCATGATAGAGGACAAAACGCGTATTGGAGTCTGCCTCGACACATGCCACACACTGGCGGCTGGGTATGACATCAAAACAAAATCTGGTTATGAGGCTACCATGAAAGAGTTTGAGGAAAAAGTTGGTTTCAAATATCTTGCTGGAGTCCACTTGAACGATTCAAAAAATGATGTTGGTACTAGAAAAGATAGACACGACAGCATTGGGAAAGGTGTCATGGGCATAGAATTTTTCAAAATGTTTATGAACGATTCAAGATTTGATAATGTGCCAATCGTCCTTGAGACCATCGACGAGACAATTTGGGATCAAGAAATAAAAATGCTTTATGAGATGATAAATTAATATTACGCAAAAATATATTCTTGGAAGGAGAATTTTATATGGATTTTTTAAGCAGACGTTCAATAAGGAAATTTAAGACGACTGAAATTGAGCAGGAGAAAATTGATGAGCTGGTAAAAGTTGCGCTCACAGCTCCAAGCTCTCGGAATAGACAACCTTGCGAATTTATTTTCGTTACAGATAAAGATTTGCTGATGAAAATTTCTAAGGCAAAAAGCACAGGTGCAGACTTTATAAAGGACTCGGCAGTTTCTCTTGTTATTTTTGGTGACACTGAAAAATCAGACGTGGCAGAAGTTGACGCAACTATTGCTGGTACAGCTGTTATGCTCAAGGCTCATGATATTGGTCTTGGAGCTTGTTGGGTACAAATGAATGGTCGTACTGACAGTGAAGGAAAATCTTCTGATGAAGTTATACGGAAAACTTTTGGCATACCTGCCAGATTTGTCATGGGTCCAGTGATTGTCATGGGTTATCCTGACGAGGAAAAAAATCCGCACACGAAAGATGAGATGAATTTTTCTAAGATACACACAAATAATTTTTCTGTCTAAGAAAAATATTTTTATTTTTTTAACTTTATAGGGCAAGGTGAGAAACATAAAAAAATTTCTGGCAATATCTTTTGCAATTTTTTTTGGGCTGAATTTCGTTGGGTGTAGCAAGAAAAATCTTTCTTCTGAAAAAGTTTTGACTGTGGCAACAGGTTCTAAGCCAAAATCTCTCGACCCGTATCGATATAACGAGTTCCCTGCTCTTATTGTTACTGAACAAATTTATAATACCCTTATCACACTTGATGATAACGGTAAAATTATTTCTGAGCTTGCAAAATCTTGGAGATATGAAAGTCCTACTAATATTATTTTTAAGCTTAGATCTGATGTGAAATTTCACAACGGAAATATTTTCACAGCTGATGATGTTGTGTTTAGCTTTGATAGGATGAAAAAATCTGCTGGAAGTTCTGAGGCGGTGTCAGTTGTTGAGCGAGTTGAAAAACTTGGAGACTATGAGGTTAAGATTATATTGAAGAAAGTTTCTGCTCCATTTTTGGCAAATTTATCTTCACCACTTTTTGCCATCATGAACAAAAAATATTCAGAGGAAAATTCTGACAAAATAAGTTTTGCTCCCATAGGCACAGGACCTTTTATTATTGAGCCGTGGGATTCTGGCACAGATAAATTTTTCTTGCGAGCTAACAAGAATTATTTTAAGGGTTCGCCAAAAATTGATAGGCTGATATTTTGGGTGATAAAAGAATCTTCCAACAGAGAGATTGCCGCCGAGACTGGTGAAGTTGATATTGCCAATGCTTTGAGCTCAGCCGACATTATGAAATTACGCGAAAATAAAAAAGTAGATATTATTATAAACGAGACTATGACGACAGATTATCTTGCTTTGAACTCTTCTAAGGGCAACTTGAAATATTCTGAGTATAGGCAGGCTATAAATTTTGCCATTGATAAAAATTCATTGGTGGAAGTTTTCTATAAGGGTCAGGGTATTCCTGCCAGTAGCATAGTGAATTATAAAATTTGGGGAAGCTCTGACAGCCTCAAGGAAAATTATTCAGCTCAATATAATCCTGAAAAATCAAAGGAAATTTTGCGTAAATTAAATTTACCAAATCAAAAATTAAATCTTTGGACGAGCAACAGTGCAACAAGAATGCAAATGGCTGAAGTTATTCAAGCGAATTTAAAAGAGGTCGGCATAGAAGTTGTCATTCAGTCTGTTGAGTGGGGGACATTTTTGCAGAAAACTTCTGAGGGTGCTCACGATATTTTGATAGCCTCTTGGTATATTGCTGCTCCAGACCCTGACACAATTTTGCGTAATTTAATTTACTCAAAGTCTATTGGTTCAGGTGGTAACAGAAGTTTTTACTCAAACTCTGAATTAGACAGACTTTTGGAGCAAGCAACAGAAAATATTGATGAAAATATCCGCCTTGAAAATTATAAGGCTATTCAAGATATTTTGGCGAGAGATGTCCCTGTGATTCCACTCATACACAGAAATGATTTTGCCGTGAAAAATAAGCGTGTTAATAATTTGACGAATAATAAAGCGACACTTAGAAGCAAATTTGAGCTTGTGGAATTATCAGACTAGCACAGAAAAAATTTGACATAATTTTGCCACAATGTTATCATATAGTTCGATTATGAAAATAATTTAATAAATATAATTTTAAAAGGAGTGTAATTTTAAATGAAAAAAATTCTTGCAATATTATTTATGACTTTTACTGCAACAATACTTTTTGGGGCAACACAAAAGAATCCGTCACAAAAATCTAGCACAACTACTCAGCAAAAAAATCAAGGTCAAAAAGATTCTTACGGTAACATTAACAGTGAAGTTAATAGAGAGACTGTTTCTGACAGTAATAATTCTCAGCAGTCAAACACTGATGGAAATGCTGGTGCTACAAAAAGAGGCAAAAGAAAGAAGAAATAACTTTATTCACCAAAGTTTTTGAGCCAAATATTTCTCCCTATAAAAAATAGACTGCCAAGAGTAAAATTCTACTCGAAGCAGTCTTTAATTTTTTATTCTTACTCGTAAAATATTTTCAGCTAGAAAGTATACCCAAAGTTTAGCAATGGCAAAGATTGATATATGGCACTATTATTTGCCTCGTTCCAAAGCCCGATTTGAATCCCTCGAAGTCTTACCGTGCTGTTATAAAGTCCAATTTGAATGCCATTAACTTCCTGAGCAATATTTGCAATGATGGAAAATTGCCCGCCGTTAATTGTCCCTGCCACATTTGCAATACCAGAAATTTGAAATCCGTTAACTTTATCTTCTGTAATGTTTGCAAGACCTGCTATCTGAATCCCATTGACACTATTATCCGCCACATTTATAAGACCAGACAACTGAAATCCATTCATTCCTCTGCCATTAACTCCAGCAAGCCCAGTAATTTGTATCCCATTCATTTTGTTATCAACATAATTTAGAACTCCAGAAATTTGCACACCTGTAAAGTTCCCTTTTACTTCGTTGAAAAGTAACGACCCTTGAGCACCAAAAGCATTTTGGTCATAGGCAGTATTTATAAAGCCAGAAATTTGTAGCCCAGAAAGATTTCTTGAATCACTGGCAAATATTCCGCCCTGAATTCCAACCACATCACTTGCATTATTTGAGAGCCCAAATTGTAGCCCATACATATTCGCCGTCTCGTTAAAAAATCCTATATTTAGCCCATAAATATTTCTAGGCGGACTTAAAATTTGAAGCTCATTCCAAATCCCAAACCCAAAAAGACTCCATCTATCTGTCACAGGAAAATGTATTTTGGAATCCATAAAATGTCCACCCATCATTCCACCCATGTTTCCATTATTCCCAGTGCCGTTATTTCTCATTCCATTATTTCCATTATATCCGTGACCCATTCCAAAAATTAAGACAGAGGATAATACAAAAAATATTGTCACTAATATTTTTTTCATAATAGCCCCCTTCTCTCAAAAAAATTTAAACTTGATAAAATTATAACACGCAAAATATTTTTTATCAAATTTTCTTTTGCTAACTTTTTTGCTATGATTTTTATCTATAATTTTAGCCCTAGTTTTTTATGTCTAACTTTTTTGCCACAAACTTTGCATGCTCAAATTTCTTGCTCTAAAATTCTTGCATAAGTTTTTTTCCTCTAAACTTTCCCTATGAAATAAAAAAATGTGTTGACACATTTAAAAAATGTGTTAAAATATAATGAAAGAAATTTAATCGGGAAAATTTTCTATAATTTTTTTGAAAAAGGGGTATCACTTTATGGCAAAGCAAATGCGTCCCACTTTAATAAGAGAGCACAATGAGCGTGTCTTGGCAAAACGAAAGTTGTTGCTAAAGAATAACAAAACTACTCTGGCTCACTCTCTTAAAATTTATAAGGAAAAGCAAGATGAGTTTCATGATTCTATTATGGCTTTTGATTTGGTTAAGACTCAGTATGAAGAGGCGGAAAAAAGAGTTGACAGGGTAAAAGCTGAGCTTCGAAATGCACTTGATGTTTACCAATCAGACAAGACAGAGTTTGAAAAATCTCATGCTGAAGTTGCAAAGGTTCTTGCTGAAATGTCTAATAACAATATGGAAGAGACTAAGCAAGATTTCTCATGGTATTCTTCAAATCTTGTACTTTTTACTCTATTAATTATAGCTGGTCTTATTGTTCTTGGATTTACTACTATGATGTTTTAGTATCTATCAAAATTATATTTATTAAATTTTTATCACTATATAAAAACACTGTCGAAATATTTGGTAGTGTTTTTTGTTTATTAGCAAAAAATTTGCAGGAGGAATTTTCATGCGTGCAGTTGTTCAAAGAGTTTCCAGTGCCTCAGTAAAAGTTGATAATAAAATTATCGGAGAAATAGAGAAAGGATTTTTAGTTTTGCTTGGAATAAAAACCACAGACACAGAAAAAGATGTTGACTGGTTGGCGAACAAAATTTGTGGGCTGAGAATTTTTGAAGATGAAGAAGGCAAGATGAACAAGGAGCTTAAAGAATTTGGCGGTAAAATTTTGCTGGTATCACAGTTCACTTTGTACGGTGATTGTGTGAAAGGTAAGCGACCTGGATTTTCTGACGCAGCTCGACCTGAGGTTGCAATTCCTCTCTACGAAAA
>JBOFDW010000243.1:0-5011 GCA_051647385.1 Fusobacteriaceae bacterium | reverse complement strand
ACCCAAGACTTTGCGACGATTATTCTCTCTTAAATGTTGCCACAGAAATAACTTCTTACGTGGCGAAGGAGACTGGATATATTTCTGAGATTCAGGCGGACAATGTTGGGCGGGCTGCCATGATGCTCGGAGCTGGTCGTGCTGTGAAGGAAGATGTCATCGACCATTCGGTTGGAATTTTGATGAGGGCAAAAGTTGGTTCGTACGTAAAACGTGGGGATATTATTTTGGATTTCTACCACAAAAATAATTTGACTGATTCGGTTACCAAAGAAATAGATAACGCTATAAAATATTCGGAGCAAAAAGTTGCCGAGAAAAAAATTATCATAGAGATTATAAAGTAAGAGGAAAATATTTATGAGGGGGAAAAATTTTGGACAAATCTATAAAGGATGAAATTGAAAAAGGAATTTCTAGTGCTATACCAGAAATTTACCACGATGGTCTTCAACCAGCTACAAAAGTTATAGGGGAAGGATTAGTAAAAACAGGAAAAACTCTTATCGATACTGTTAATGCTTTATTGATTCCACTTGAAGGTTTAGTTTGGGGGATGAATAAAATAAAAGCTGAAGTGGTTAAAAGTGTCTCTAAAAAATTAGAAGGTATAGATATTTCAGAAATAAAAACTCCTGATCCCAGAATAGCAGGACCAATTTTGGAAGGGTTGAGATACACTGCACAAGAAGACGAGCTAAGAAAACTTTATGAAAATCTTCTTGCTAATTCTATGATTAAAGGTTCATCGCATCGTCTCCATTTTTCATATCCTGAAATTATAAAACAACTTGAACCTGATGAAGCGAGAATACTTGAATATTTGTTCTATCATATTCGTATAAAAAAAATAAATGTTCGTTCTGAAGATAAAAATCCTTCTTTTGGTGGGCGTGATGTGATAAAAAATTATTCCGATATTTCAAGATTATCTAACTTGGAGAATTCTGGAAGATATAAAGTCTATCTTGACAATTTAGAACGTCTAAAGTTAATTGAAATTAGTCATGATTATTGGTTAAAGCCTGATGACCTCTATAATTATTTTGAAGAAATGCCAAAATTTAAGAAGTTAAAAATAGATGTAGAATCAACTGGCAGGATTTTTAGGTTGAAGAGAGGTATTATAGAATTGACTAGTTTTGGAATAGATTTTTGCCACTCATGTATTAATAAAACATCTAACGCAAAATCATTTACTCTATTAGAAGATGATAAAGATGAATCTGCATTTCTTTAGAATTTATTTTGAGCAAAAAAAATTCGTACCAAAAAAGGAGAGTAAAAATTTATGGAGCTAAATAAATTTATCGATCACACAGTTTTAAAAGCAGTAACCACTGAGGACGACATAAAAAAACTTTGCGTGGAGGCAAAAGAGCATGAATTTTTTGCTGTGTGCGTAAACGGTTCTTATGTTAAGCTGGCAAAAAAAGAGCTGGGAAATAGCTCCGTGAAAGTTTGTGCCGTGATTGGGTTTCCTCTTGGTGCTATGAGTACCGATGCGAAAATTTTCGAGGCGAAAAAATGTTGCGAAGATGGGGCTGAAGAAATCGACATGGTAATCAACGTCGGATTTTTAAAGTCAAAAAAATATAACGAAGTAGAGGAAGAAATTCGTCTAATCAAAAAAGCTATCGGTGAGAAAAATACTTTGAAAGTTATAATCGAAAATTGTTACTTGACTGATGACGAGAAAAAATTGGCGTGCGAAATGTGCGTCAAGGCTGGAGCTGACTTTGTAAAAACTTCAACAGGTTTTGGAACTGGTGGGGCAACTCTCGAGGACTTAAAACTTATGAAGTCTGTCGTGAAGGACAAAATAAAAATCAAGGCTGCTGGCGGTGTGAAAGATATTGAGACCGCAAAACTTTTTATAGAGGCAGGTGCGAATCGGCTCGGAACGTCTTCTGGTGTTCAGCTTGTAACAGCTGGGAAAATGAAAGAAGGTGAATATTAATATGAGAGCAACAATGATTGTTCTTGATAGTTTGGGTGTTGGGACTTGTCCTGACTCGAAAAAATATTTTAATGGAAAAAATTCTGACGAAGGTGCAAATACTTTGTCGCACATTGCAGAGGTAACTGGTGGGCTAAATCTTCCCAACATGCAAAAGCTTGGGCTGGGAAATATTACTAACGTGAAAGGTGTCGCTCCAGAAAAAAATCCGCTGGGATGTTATGGTAAGGCACAAGAAAAAGCTTTGGGTAAAGATACAACTTCTGGTCACTGGGAAATGGTGGGGATTATTCCTGAAAAAGGTTTCCCAACTTACGCCAACGGATTTCCCGCTGAAGTTATCAAGATGATTGAGGAGCAGACTGGCAGAAAAGTTTTGTGCAATCTTCCATATTCTGGTACGCAAGTCATTGATGATTATGGCGACGAGCAATTAAAAACTGGTGCGTGGATAATTTATACCTCCGCTGACCCTGTGCTACAAATTGCCGCTCACGAAGAAATTATTCCTCTTGAAGAGCTTTACAAGGCGTGCGAAATTTCTTTGGAGATTTGCAAGAAACATTCGCCCATAGCTCGAGTTATTGCTCGACCTTATCTTGGAACAGGGAAAGGTGATTTTAAGCGGACAAGTAACCGCCATGATTTTTCTGTGCTTCCACCAGAGGAGAGTTCAATGGACAGGATAAAAAATTCTGGCTTGGATGTAATTTCTGTTGGAAAAATTTCTGATATTTTTGCAGGTGTTGGAGTTACTGACAACAGGAAGAGCAACAAAGATAATTTGGACGGAATTTTGAAAACAATAGAGGCGTTGAAAGAAAAATCTAAGGGATTTATTTTTACCAACCTCGTGGATTTTGACATGGCTTATGGTCATCGGCGTGATCCCGTTGGATATAAAAAAGCTCTTGAAGAATTTGACCGCTACTTGCCAGAGATTATGAAAAATATGCAGGACGACGAGATTTTAATTTTGACTGCTGACCACGGTTGCGACCCAACTTGGATTGGGACTGACCACACGAGGGAATATATTCCGATAATTGTTTACGGGAAAAATATTAAGCAGGGAATAAATCTTGGTACACGTGAAAGTTTTTCTGACATCGGGGCGACCATCGAAGAGTTATTACTAGGAAAATCTAATAAAGTTGGAAAAAGTTTTCTGGGTGAGTTGAGGGTTTAGGGCGAGAATATTTTTGAAGGGAGATTTTATGAACTGGGATTGGGGAAGTTTTGCAGGTGGAACTCTTGGAGGAATTCTTACTTTAGGTGGTGTCTTACTTTCTATTAGACACGCAAATAAAATTTCCAAGCAAGAAGCTAAGGCTAAAAAAATTGGAAGGCTAAAATATTTACAGAGTGTTTTTGAAAATGTAAGAGAGGCAGAGTATGAAAATGTATTAGGGTTTATCCATCATGTTCTTGAGTCTTTTTCTTTTATAGAAAGTAACTATCCTTATCCTTCTAAATACATTTATGACGGCTATGATTTTATAGATGCTGATTTAGTTCTTGACAAAGATGACCTTCTTATTTTATCTGAAATATCTTGTATTGACGAACTAAATAAATTAAAAAATTTACTAATTTTAAAGAAGCAGTTTATTGAAGAAGAATTTAAATTAGCTCATACCGAAAATCATTACCCTGCTTTTCATGAAAAAAAATTTGTACGGTTTCCAAAAAAAGAAAATTTTTATACGGCATTATCCGATGACATAAAAGAAATATTAAAGAAAGAAATTACTCCTAGAAAATTTGAAGAGTTATGTCAGTTAGATTTAGACTCATGGCACTTTATCTCTGGAAGAGTTTTGGTTCCTTCAGAGCTAATGCTCGAAATATTGAAAGAAAGAGAAGTCAATTTTATTACTAATATTAGTGAAGAACTATTTGATGCCATTTTAAACTCAGAAAAATTTGTGCATATTGACTGTCTTAAAATAATATGTGAAATAATTTTATATAAGCACGACTATATTTCAAACATTATTTTTCAAGAAATATCATTGGAAAATGAAACTGAACTAAAAAATTTAAAGAAAATCATTTTGACTTATATGGATAATTCTAATGATGGGGAATCTATTTTAAATATTTTAGACAACATCACACAAAAAATATCAGAAGAAATTAAAAAATTAGAAAAATAAAATTCAGGAGGAAAAACATGAGCTTACATATCAAGGCAAAAAAAGGTGACATAGCGGAGACGGTTCTTTTACCGGGAGACCCCCTCAGAGCAAAATGGATTGCGGAAACTTTTTTAAGTGACGTGGTTTGTTACAACGAGATTCGAGGGATGTACGGTTTCACTGGAACTTACAAAGGCAAAAAAGTTTCCGTGCAAGGAACTGGAATGGGTGTGCCGTCAATTTCTATTTACTCCACGGAACTCATAAAAGATTTTGGCTGTAAAAATTTAATCCGAGTGGGAACTGCTGGCTCATACCGTGAGGACATAAAAGTCCGTGACATCGTAATTGCAATGTCGAGTTCCACTGACTCAGGAATAAATAACGCAAGATTCCCAGGTGCATTTTATGCTCCAACTGCTTCCTTCGAACTTTTCATGAAGGCGGTTAAAATTTCTGAAGAGAAAAAAATTGCTATTAAGGCTGGAAATATTTTTACTGCTGACCAATTTTACGGCGACAATTTTGATGACTATAAAAAATGGGCAGAGTTTGGAGTCCTATGTGTAGAAATGGAAACGGCTGGACTTTATACAGTGGCGGCAAAACACGGAGCAAAAGCTTTGACTATACTTACAATTTCCGATTCACTTGTTACTGGCGACGAGATTAGTGCTGAAGATCGACAGTCGACTTTGAAAGACATGGTTGAAATTGCACTTGGAACTTTATAGGAGACATGATGGAAAATTTTACGCGACTAAATAAAACTGAAATTTTATCTTTGATAGAGGAAGCTGTTTTCGCTCGAGAAAATGCCTACGCAAAATATTCCAACTTTAAAGTTGGGGCAGTTGTTGTGGACGAGAGAGGAAATCATTTCCGTGGGGCAAATGTTGAGAACGGGTCT
>JBOFDW010000242.1:0-1768 GCA_051647385.1 Fusobacteriaceae bacterium | reverse complement strand
CCGTAAGTCTGACTTGCTCCCAAAAAATAAATGAAAGGTATTGTAAGAACTATTCTAGCAGTGGTAAGTTTGTTAGGTAAATTCATAATTATGCCTCCTCAACTATTGGTCCTATAAAATCATACTCAAAATTTTGTTCAATTTTAACTTTTACAATGTCGCCAGCTTTTGCAGTTCCATCTGTTGTGAGAACTTTTCCGTCAATTTCAAGAGCCTGTCCGTTTGTTCTTCCCTCAAGCATATATTCACTCTCAGAAGAAGTACCATCTATCATGACTTCCAAAGTTTTTCCTATGAAAGATCTGTTTTTTTCTTCAGCAATTTTTGCTTGTAGGTTTATAATTTCAGCATGCCTTTTTATTTTGACGCTATCTTCAATCTGATTTTCCAAATTATATGCCAAAGTATTTTCTTCTCTGGAATATTTAAAGACTCCAACATAATCAAATTTAAATTCTTCGATAAAACTTTTAAGCTCTTGAAAATCTTCTTCTGTCTCATCAGGAAACCCAACTATAACTGTTGTTCTAATTGCTGCTTCAGGAATTTCTTTTCTGATTTTTCCAAGAATTTCTTTTATCTGGTCGCCAGATTTTGCTCGCCCCATTCCCAGCAACATTCTAGAAGAGATATGTTGGATAGGTATATCAAAATATTTACAAAGCTTTTTTTCTTGTTTTATAATTTCTACTAATTCGTTGGTCAAAGAATTTGGATACATATAATAACATCTGATCCATTTTATTTTTTCTATTTTTACAAGCTCACGCAACAAATCTGGCAGAGCTTTTTTTTTATATAAATCAAGTCCGTACTCTGTTGTTTCTTGTGCAAGCAAATTTATTTCTTTGACTCCAATCTCAGCAAGTCTTTTAACTTCAGTCACAATATCTTCAATAGTTCTTGATCTAAGTTTTCCACGAAGAGCAGGAATTACGCAATATGTACATTCTCTGTCGCACCCTTCAGAAATCTTTACGTAAGCTGTGTGTGGCTTGGTGGTAATAATTCTGTCAGTAGCTGAGCTCATCAAAAAATCTGTTGCTTCTGTTTTTGTAATTTTTTTACCAGCAAGAACTGAATCAATAATTTCTTCTATTCTAGAAATTTCTCCTGTACCAATAACAGCATCAACTTCTGGCATCTCATCCAAAATTTCTCCTGCATATCTTTGAGCAAGACAACCAGCAACTATAAGTTTTTTCAAGTTACCAGTTTTTTTGTACTCGCCAACTTCCAAAATATTTTGTATGGATTCATCTTTGGCATCACCGATAAATCCACACGTATTTATTATAACTATGTCAGCCTCTTTGACTTCGCTTGTAAGTTCGAAGCCTCTTTTATTTACCAAAATGCCAATCATGTTTTCACTGTCTACCAAATTTTTACTGCATCCAAGACTAACAATTGCTAATTTCATTTTACTCCTAAACTTTCTTCTTACTAAGACTTATCTTTCCGTTTTCCGACCCTATAACTTTTACTTCAAATTCATCTCCAACTTTTAAAACGTCTTCAACATTTGCTACACGTTCGTTAGAAATTTCAGACACATGTAATAGCCCATCTTTTCCAGGAAGTATTTCCATGAACGCACCAAATTTTTGAATGCTAACAACTTTACCTTTATAAATTTGTCCTATCTCTACATCTTTTACAAAAGCATTTATCATCTCAACAGTTTTGTTTAGAGTTTCTATCCCAACTGCAAAAACTGAAACTTTTCCAGTATCATCTATATCTACAGTTGCACCAGTTGCCTCAA
>JBOFDW010000241.1:0-1981 GCA_051647385.1 Fusobacteriaceae bacterium | reverse complement strand
TTTTATTTTTGCTCTTCTACTTTAGCATGTTCTGGTTCTAACTTTTTCTTATCGTAAATTTATTCTTCATCATAATTTTTTTAATATATAAAAATATTAGGCATCAAATAAGCCGAGTTCTGTGTTAACTAATCATTTATCTATTTCTATGATCTCTCATAAAAAGAATTAGCGACGTACCCTGAAAGCTGGGCGAGCAACCCTTAACCTTTCTAATTTGTCTTGCTCCAGAGGGGGTTTACCAAGCTTTTTTAGTTTCCTAAAAAACTGGTGGTCTCTTACACCACCTTTTCACCCTTACCCGAAGGCGGTCTGTTTTCTGTGGCACTTTCCTTAAAGTTACCTTTAGTAGCCGTTAGCTACCCTCATCGCTCTGCGGAGCTCGGACTTTCCTCTACAAAATAAATTTTATAGCGATTAGACCTGATACCTAATAATTTTTAACTCTGTAATTTTTAAAAATTTTAATCTTATAATTTTATTTCATAAATTTTTTTCTTTAATTTTAAAAATATAAAAAAAATTTAGAACTTATTTTTTGTCTAACATGCTATGATGTTTTTCTTTGTGAATTTTTACAAGCTCTTTCTTTTTAACTTTTGAAATAGTTCTAACTTTTGTCAAAACATTTATGAATGTGAACGCAACAGTTAACCATAAAATTATTCGCCAAATATTATTTTTCATCTCGTCCCAAAGAGAAAGTCCACCATCATTTGAGAGAACTCCATTTTTTGTTAGAATTTCATCTGAGCCAAGTAAAAATTGTTCTACATATCCAACATAATCTTTTTTCTTATAAAATTCGTCAAGGTTTTCTATGAAAACTTTCATCTCTGGCTCAATGTCTTCAACTTGTAAGTCCATGGTAAAACTTTGACTTATTTTTTCGTCACCAGAATTATTTTTCTGAAAATTTATAATAATAGTCATCTCTGGTCGCTCAGATTTATAATCGCTTCCATATGGAGTGGCTGCAACAATTATCATTGCTCCAGTCCGTCTCTGGAACTCTTTTATTTTTCCTTCTAATACTATTTCGTCTTCTTCTGAAAACAAATTTATATTGTCAACTATTTCTGAAAAGGAAAAAACAGACAAAAAAATCATCATTGATATTATTAAGATTTTTTTCATACTGTAAAAATTGCACCTCCAACTTTTGAAAGCTTATTTATAATTGCTTGAAAAAATTCTTCACCTTTTGGTAAAGTCAAATCTCGAACTTTTTTACCAAGCCCAAAATATTTTATAACTAATTCTATTTCTTCCTGTTGCAAAATATTTTTAAGAAAAGAATATTCTATATTTTCAACTTGTTTTTGCTTTTTATCAAGTTCCAAAAATAAATCTTCTTTTTCTTCGTATTCTTCTTTTTTATTCTGGAAGAACAAAATAAATTCTGATTTTGATTCTTGAAGCCGTTCATAAATATGCAATATCATTGAACGAGCCACAAAAAGTTTTGCGTAATCATCAAAATTTTTGTATCCGCTGTTCTCAAATTTTTTTGTAGCATGGATTAATCCAAAACTTCCTTCTTGAACTAAATCCACATATCCAATTCCTTCTTTAGCCAAATATAATGCAAGCTTAGCAGGTAGATACATTTTTTTTGTGATAAATTCTTCTTCTGTATCTTCTGTTATATTTTTTACTTTTATATTTTCTTCCAACTCTGGAGAAATTTTTGCAATTTCTTCGAGATATTCAAGTGCACCTATCTCAATATTTCCAACAACTTTTTTTTCTTCAGAAAATAAATGTCCTCTTAAGTTCTCATCAAGTTTGATTATATTTTTTTCTATAAAGTCAAAGAAATTTTCTTCATCACATAATTGGTCTATGACTAAAAATTCATATTCTTTTAAATCCATTCTCCATTTCCTTTAAAATCTTCCAACTTTTTCTTTCTGTTTGGATGCTTAAGTTTTCGTATTGCCTTAACTTCTATCTGACGTATTCTTTCTCGAGTAACTTT
>JBOFDW010000240.1:0-2485 GCA_051647385.1 Fusobacteriaceae bacterium | reverse complement strand
CTTTTTTCTTGTTTGTATATTTATTAATTATTTAATAATTTACGGTGTGTCCTTTTTTTGCAAAACCCATTGAAAATAAAGGGCTAGAATGGTATCAAAAAAAAAAAACTGCGACAAAAGTATAAAAAACTGCGACAAAAGTATAAAACAACTGCGACAAAAGTATAAAAAACTGCGACAAAAGTATAAAAAACTGCGACAAAAGTGTTTACTTTCGCAGTTGTATGTGATATATTTTGTTAAATGCTTATTTTAAAGGAGTTTTGAAACATGACAATAGAGAAAATGAAACCATTTTCAAAAAATGGTTTATTAAAAAATTTAGAAGATAAAGAGTACTTTCTCTTATACAAAAAAGAAACTAATCAAATAATTTATATCCAAAGAAGAAAAGAAGTTTTTATTATAACGGAAAATGTATTTAATTTAACTGAAAAAGTTGATAAAGATTGTTTAATTGAGGAATCATTAATGGAACTTCAGTTATTAAGTTTAATACATGAAAATTATAAAATTTTATGGAATGAAGATTTTTCACTCGATTATGGTGATGAACTATGAGTTTAAAAGAAATTTTATACAAAGATAATGATATTATTATGATTGAAGAAAATGAAATTAATTCACTATTATCACTACAACTTGCTTTTAATTATATTTTAAAAGAAGCTCAGGCGTTTTATAAAATGGAGAATACTGAAACAGTATTTTCAATTGAAATTAGTAGTTTAATTAAATTTTGTGGTTCAAATAAAAAAGATCACAATAGTATGATTATAAATACATTAAGAAAATTATTAACAACTGAAATTAAAGTTGTTAATGGCAAATATCTGACAGTTTTTACTTTTTTATCCCAATATGAAATAAAAGAAAAAAAAATATATTTAGAATGTCCAAGTACTGTTAGAGAAAGATTAAGAAAATCTAATTACTATACTGCATTAAATTTTGATTTATTGAATCTTTTTAAAAGCAAATACAGTTTAAAAATATATGAAATAGTTAAAAGATATAATTTTAGTACCCCTAAGATAAGTATAGACAAATTTCAGAAAATAACTGGTTATCCGAATAGTTATAAAAATAATGACATAACAAGAAGGGTATTAGAAAAAGCAAAAGATGAAATAAAAGTTCTTGAAAATATTTCTCTTGAATGGGAAATTGAAAAAGATGGAAGAACATGGAAATATATAAGATTTTTTACTAATGATAATATAATTTCAATAGTTCCATTATTTTCTGAAAAATTAATAAACTCTATAGAAAAATCTAGAAAAAATAGATTTGTTGATGATTCCTATTCTCAAAAGGCTATGGAAAAATTACTTCAAAAATATGATGAAAAAGATATAATTAAAGCTCTTGGAGAACTTTATAAATATAATTCAGAAATTAAAAGTTTTTCTAAAATATTAACTTCTAAAATTGAAGATATAAAAAATTCTAAAATGAATAAAATTAAGGAAAATCAAGGGGATATATTAGGTCAAGAAAAGATTGAAACACCTGTTAAAAGCGATTTTACAGAGCCAAAAAAATCTAATTTAGATATTGAAAAAGAAAAAGTATCAAATTTAATAAGAAATAGTGATTTGCCAACAAACAAACGAATGAACTTATGGTCTCAACTCGCAGAAATACAAAATTTAGAAGATTTAGAAAAATTTAAAAATAATTTATAAAGGAGTGACTTTATATGAAAACTATTTTAGAGTTAGAAAAAGATAATTTATTCGAATATTTTTCAAATATGGATTTAATTCAACAAAGTAATTTTATAGAAAAATATGCAAAAAGTGAAGAAGAGGAAATACTTTACCATAAAATATTTGAAAAATGTCTGCAAATTCAACAAGAAAAAATGCTAGAAGAACAAGAAAAAAATTTAAAATAATGAATTGATTTTTGGACTATAAAAGTTTATAATTGAATTAGGAATATTATAAAGAGAACACCAATAAAGAGGTTTTAGCTTTGGTCGGCTTAAACCTCTTTTTATTTTTTGGAATAAATGGTACTATAATTCTTAGATACCGAGCTTTAGTAATGAAAATTGTTTATACCCAATCTTTAGAGAAAGGGGGTGTACTCTTTGAAAATAATATTCCTAATAATTTTCTTCTTACTATGTAAAAATGCTTACTAGGTAGGACAACAAGCAAGGTATCGAGTAAAAGGCGACCAACTTTTACGACTGGCAAGGGAAACCTTGCCTTTTTTATTTATCGAGGGGGAAAAAATAAGTTCCAAGAAAGCCATCACGAAGTGGCAGCTTGAATGGATCTTATTTTTTACACCAACAAAAAAGGGGAAATTACTTCCCCTTTTTTTGGTTCTTTATTTTAGAATTTTTAACTTCTTCAGGAATATCTTTAATTAAAGTCCATCTAATATTATTCTCGTTATCTACCCAAAATTTAGTATGACCTAATAAAGCATTGACTACAGCAGTTTGATTTGAACTAATAGTTTTTTCTAA
>JBOFDW010000239.1:0-3714 GCA_051647385.1 Fusobacteriaceae bacterium | reverse complement strand
ATACAAAAAATAGATAAGTCAAAAATTTCAACTTATAAAAATATTGCACCAGTTGCACTGGATAAACTTTCAAAAATTGATACGAGCCATGAATATGCAATACCTTTTGTCATGGGTTCGACGGCAATTATAGTTAATACAAAATACGTAAAAAATTATCCAGAAGATTTTTCTATATTTACTCGTGTAGATTTAAAAGGTAGAATGACTCTTTTGAATGATATGAGACAAGTTATGACTTCTGCACTTTTAACTTTGGGTTATAAACAAAATTCTGTAAATCCTGTTGAGCTTGAAGCTGCGTCAAAACTTATTAATAGTTGGAAAAAAAATATTGCAAAATTTGATTCTGAATCTTTTGGAAAATCTTTTTTGAGTGAAGAATATTATGTGGTGCATGGTTATACGGATAATGTTTCAAGAGATCTTACTGATGAGCAAAGAAAAACTACAAAATTTATAATACCAAAAAAAGGCGGACTTTCTTATGTTGATTCTTTTGTTATTCCAAAGACGGCAAAAAATGTTGAGAACGCAATAAAATTTATAGAATATATTCATAGACCAGAAGTTTATGCTAAACTTGCTGATAAAATAAAAGTTCCATCGATAAATATTCCAGCGGAAAAATTAATGAAGTCTGCTCCAATTTATAAAATTTCTGATTTAAAAAATACAACTATAATAGAAGATATAGGGGACGCACTTCCAGTTCAACAAAAATATTGGGAGAAAATTTTAACTGATTAGCAAAAATATTTGAGGAGGGTTCAATGCAAAATAATACTGAACAAGAGCAATTAGATATAAAAATCCAGAACGTAAATAAATCCTATGATGGAGAACAAATTCTCAAAAACATTAATCTTGTGATAAATGATGGAGAATTTTTTTCGATACTAGGTCCCTCCGGTTGTGGAAAAACTACATTGCTAAGAATGATTGCTGGATTTATTTCTCCTGACAGCGGAGCAATTTATTTGGGTAATGAAAATTTATCTGAGCTTCATCCTAACAAACGAAACGTAAATACAATATTTCAAAAATATGCTTTGTTTCCACATTTAAGCGTTTACGAAAATATTGCTTTTTCTTTGAGAATAAGAAAAGTTTCCAATAAAGAAATAGACACAGAAGTAAAAAAGTTTGTAGAGATGGTTGGACTTATGGAGCACATAAATAAAAAACCTTCGCAACTTTCTGGCGGACAACAACAAAGAGTTTCAATCGCCAGAGCACTCATAAATAAACCAGAAGTTTTGTTGCTTGACGAACCGCTTTCTGCTCTTGATGCAAAACTTCGACAAAATCTTTTAATAGAACTTGACCAAATTCACGATAAAGTTGGGATAACTTTTATATTTATAACTCACGACCAACAAGAAGCACTTTCGGTTTCAGACAGAATTGCCGTTATGAATAAAGGAGAAATTTTACAAGTTGGAACTCCTGCTGAAGTTTATGAAGCACCAGTTGACCATTTTGTAGCGGACTTTATCGGAGAAAATAATTTCTTTGAGGGAACTTTAATAGAAAAGATAGATGATAAATATGCAAAAATAAATTGTAAGCAACTTGGAGAAATTATTATTGAGCTTGATAAAAAAGCAAAAGTTGGCGACACAATAAAAGTTTCCATAAGACCTGAAAAAGTTAGAGTTTCTAAAACAGAACCAAAATTAGATGTTAAAACAAATATATTAAAAGTTTATATAAACGAGTTAATTTATTCTGGCTTTCAATCAAAGTTTTTTGGATTTGTGAACAAAGATAAATCCATAACTTTCAAAGCTGTGAAACAACACGCAAATTATTTTATGGAAGATGCAACAGATGTTGTGCATTATGATGAAGACGCGTATATGTCTTGGAGTCCGAAAGATAGTTTCGTAATTGCGGTGGTTGAGTCATGAGCAACCAAATAAAAAAATTAAATATGGCATATTTTTATTCAACGCCACTTTTAGCTTGGCTCGTTGCATTTTTTGTTTTGCCGATGCTAATAGTTATGGTCTATGCTTTTTTGACAAAGGGAACTTATGGCGGCGTAAAATATATTTTCACACAGGAAAATTTTTCTGTATTTTCTGAGCCAGTTTTTTATTCAATATTATGGCGGACAGTATATTTATCTGTTATAATAACTTTTTTAACTATTTTACTTGGCGTGCCTACTGCATATTATATTGCACGGTCAGATTATAAAAAAGAACTTTTGTTTCTGATAATAATTCCATTCTGGACAAATTTTCTAATCAGGATTTATGCTTGGATGGCAATCTTAGGAAATAATGGACTTATAAATATTTTGCTGGAAAAGCTTGGAATATCTCCAGTACAATTTTTATATAATTCTTGGGCAATAATTGTTGTGTCTGTTTATACTTCTTTGCCATTTGCAATTTTGCCTTTATATGCCGTTATAGAAAAATTTGATTTCTCACTTATAGAAGCAGCAAGAGATTTGGGAGCTACAAATTTTCAAGCGTTTAGAAAAGTTTTCATACCAAATATTTTGCCAGGAATTGGAACTGCAATGATTTTTACTTTTATTCCAAATCTTGGTTCTTATGCTGTGCCAAAATTAGTTGGTGGAACAAATTCTATGATGCTGGGAACTTTAATTGCCCAACATTTAATCGAGACAAGAAATTGGCCCATGGCTTCGGCGATTTCTTTAATTTTAATTTTGGTTATTGCATTTATAATTCTTTTTTTCTCAAAAAATCTTTTGGCTAAAGAAGGTGGGAAATAATGCAAAAAAGAAAAACTTCGCTTTTTATTTTTATTGGAATAATGATTTTCTTTTATTTACCACTTGTATTTTTGGTTATATATTCTTTCAACGATAATAAATCTATGATATGGACTGGCTTTACTTTGAAATGGTACAAGAAATTATTTTTGGAGTCTGCAGATATTTGGTCATCTGTTGAATACAGTATAATTATTGCTGTGATTTCTGGATTTATTGCAACAACAATAGGAACTCTCGCAGCTATTGGAATAAGATGGTATGAATTTAAAACTAAAAACTTTTTGCAAATATTAAATTATTTGCCTCTTGTAACTCCAGAAATTATTACGGGAGTTTCGCTCTTGATTTTATTTTCTGCAATAAAATTTCCGTTGGGGATTATGACGGTATTTATTGCTCACACAACTTTTAGTGTGCCATTCGTATTTTTTGTTGTAATGTCAAGACTCCAAGAATTTGATTATTCTGTTGTAGAAGTTGCCTACGATCTTGGAGCCACAGAATTTCAAACTTTATCAAAAGTTGTTTTGCCAATGTTAATGCCAGCAATTATTTCTGGATTTTTAATTTCTGTAACTTTATCTTTTGACGATTTTGTTACAACATTTTTTGTGGCAGGACCAGGAAGCACAACTTTGCCACTTAGAATTTATTCCATGGTAAGAGTTGGCGTGTCTCCAGTTATAAATGCTATATCCGCATTGCTTATTGGAATTGCAATGATCTTAACTTTTTCAACTAGTAAAATTCAGAAATATGTTATAAAATAAAATTAAGCACAAGTGCCGAAAATTATTTTTTTATGACTAGAAATAATTTTTTTTTTGTGATATAATAATAGGGTTATGTCATTTCTGCGGATTTAGATTTTTTTAGGAGGTTATATTTTGCAAAACAATAAGATATGTAAATTACTGGGAATAAAATATCCTATTATTCAGGGGGCTATGGCTTGG
>JBOFDW010000238.1:0-4336 GCA_051647385.1 Fusobacteriaceae bacterium | reverse complement strand
CATCATGGAATTTGAAATATCTATAATTACATAAATATCTAGCCCTCTTATTTCTGCATCACGTTCTTTATCAAGTTTTTGAGGTCCAAGCAAAGCTATAAAAATAAAAATAGCTCCCAACAAAAAAAACACGAGTTTTTTTATCTCGAAAACTTTATGATGAACAAGTTTTAACATGTCAAGAAACCTAAATTTTCGTCTAACTCCAAAGAGAGCAACAATAAAAATTAGTATTGGAATTATGATATAAATAAAATAAGGCAAATTAGCAAACTCCAACTTTCTCTCACCCCTATGGTATTTTTATGAAGATTAAATATTCGAAAATTATTCCGAGCAACAAAAGTATAAGTGCAATTTTCAAGAATATTTCGAAGTAATCTTTCTCGGTAAAAAATTCTTCTGAATCTATTCTAGTTTTTTCAAGTGCGTCAAGCTTTTCAAAAATCTGCCTGAAGTCTTTTGTGTTTGTTGCTCTAAAATATTGACCGCCAGTTTCTTTGGCAATATACTCTAATAGCCCTTCATCAAGTGCAACATTTTGAATTTTTCTCATACCAAAAAAGTCAGGCACTAGAATTTCTCGAGCTCCAATACCTATGGTATAAACTTTTATCCCAAGTTCTTTTGCAATCATCGCCGCTGATGTTGGGCTCATCTCACCAAAATTATTTTCACCGTCAGTCATTAGAATTATAATTTTACTTTTTGCCTCAGAATTTTTCACTCTATTTATGGCAACACCAAGTCCCATACCAATAGCAGTACGATTATTATTCGAGATATCTTTTAGTGAAACTTTCGAGATAATATCTTTGATAACATTATGATCAAAAGTTAGCGGGACTTTTGTGTAAGCGTCTCCGCCAAATATTACAAGACCAAGTCTATCATTTGAACGCTTCGAAACAAACTCGAGCAATAACTCTTTGGCTTTTTCCATTCTGTTTGGTTTAAAATCTTCCGTTGTCATTGACTGCGAGAGGTCAAGTGTTATCACAATATCTATTCCATTTTTTTTGATGCCCTGTTTACTGGTCAAAAGTTTTGGGTTGGCAAGAGCCAGCACGATACTTATTGATGATAAAAAAAACAAGTACTTTGCCACCAAATGTTTTTTGGTCTTTAAACTTTTGCTCTTAACTTTTATTATACTTGGAACAGAAATTCCACGTTTCTTAAAAAATTTTTGTAAAAAGAAAAACAAAAAAATAATTACAGGTATCAAAAATAGAAACCAAGGGCTGGCAAACTTAAACATCCTTTTCCCCTCCAAAATTTCCTATATTCTTGAAATCTTTAGATCTGATAATATTTTTAAATTTGATAATATTTTTTTGAATTTTACTTTGCATATTTTTTAGCCTTCCAGACAAAGTAGAATTTTGAGCTTTAATTTGTTGCTCCTCTTCTTCTCTCTTTTCTTTGATAGCCGAATAAATCCTATCAAAAATTTCGTTGGCTGTTTTTATATTAGGATTCTTTTCATCCAGAGCCAAATCTTCTGGTCTAGTTTTTCCAGAAAATTTCGCATAATCCAATTCTTTGATAAAATTAATTTCTTTACTAGTTATCTCGTTGGTTTTCTCATAAATTCCATTCAAAAAATTTGTCCCATAAATATTATCAATATATTCACGCACAAGATAACTCACTTGGAAGTTCCAAGTTTTCTCATCCAAATTTGACATTCCTTCTTTATATTTTTCTTCTGGTGTGATGGTAACTTTTACTATAATTTTTTTCAGAGCAAAAAATAATCCTAGCCCAAAAAATAATAAACTAACAATAGTCCAGTATGGAAATCGTGGCAAAAAAAGTTTCCTGTTGCTCATATCTGTTAAGTCCATAAAAATATCTTTTTCTTGACCGTTTAAATTTGTTAGAATATTAAAAATAATTTCTTGACCGCCAATATTTATTCTATAATTTCCAACTTCATAATTTCTCATCTCAAGCAAATATATTCCGTCTTTATCTTGCTCAAGTTTTTCTATATCAAAATTTTTAAATGTTTCTCTAATATCAGACTCAGGAACATTTTCTATTCTGAGCTTAATTTTGTCCCCAACATAAAAATCGTTGGAGTATGAAAAAATTGAAGTTAAAAGAAATAATGTTGCAACAAAATATTTCATACCCCTCTCCTTTTCTTGAAAAATTTGAGTAGACATGTAACAAAATCTTCATCCGTATGAATAGTGAGAGCATTTTTTGACTTGAATTCTTGAACCATGGAAATATCTTCGTGATAATTCTCAACGATAATTTCTTCCCCTGTCTCAGAATCCACCAACTCAAAAATTGCCCCCTTAGGCAAAGTTTCAAATCCTTTATCAAGTACACGAACCAATATGAGGTCATGTTTTTGCTTGATTATTTTAAGTGTTCGCTCATAATTTTCATCGAAAAAATCTGAAATCAAAAATACAACCGAACGCTTGGTCACGACTTTACTGAAAAAATCTAAAGCAGATTTTATGCTAGTTTTTTTTGTTTCACTTGTGTCGTGAATGTTTTTTAGATAGGTATCCAAAATTGTGAGCGTATATTTTTTACCTTTTTTAAGTGGCATATATTTTTCAACTTTGTCACTAAAAAATACTGCTCCTACTTTGTCATTATTTTTGCTGGCACTAAATCCTAGTGTAGCAATTAATTTTGCAATTAATTCTTGCTTGTCAGAAAAATTATTTGAGCTAGAAATATCCACAAGCAAAAATATAGAGAGCTCCCTCTCCTCGACAAATTCTTTCACATAAGCTTTTCGTTGTCTTGCAGTAACTTTCCAGTCCAGTTTTTTTATATCGTCGCCGGGTGTGTACCTCCGAATTTCAGAAAATTCCATCCCGTTTCCTTTAAAGAATGAATGATATGTCCCAGAAAAAACTTGGTCAGCTATTATGTTTGCTGTAATTTCTACAGTTTTTATTTTCTTCAAAATTTCTTGTCTATTCATCTTTGGCTGCTCCAAAAAATTTTAGTGTATTAATTTTTCTTATATTTTTTATCTTAAAATTTTTCTTGAAATATTATATTCTAAGGTAACTCTACACTTTCCAAAATTTCTTCGATAATTTTTTCCACATTCTTTTCCTCAGCCTCAGCCTCGTAAGTCAGTGCAACTCTATGACGTAGCACATCATAAATTACCCGCTTAATATCTTCTGGCATAACAAAATCTCTACCGTTAATAAATGCATTTGCTTTTGCCGCAAGAGTTATAGAAATAGTTGCACGAGGAGACGCCCCATAACTTATGTGAGCCGAAGCTTCCCTAGTCTTAAAAACTATGTCCACTATATAATTTTTTAGTTTTTCATCTATATGAATTTTCTTAACTTTTTTCTTGAGCTCATTAATTTCGTTCTCAGATAAAATTTTATCGATGACCATATCGTCATACTCTACATCCGATGTTAGAAGATCCAAAATTCTTCGCTCTTCAATTTTTGTAGGATAATCTATTTTAACTTTCATTATAAATCTGTCTTGCTGAGCTTCTGGCAAAGAATAAGTTCCTTCTTGCTCAATGGGATTTTGTGTTGCCAGCACGATAAATGGCTGGTCAAGTTTATATGTTTCGTTAGCAATAGTTACCTGCTTCTCTTGCATTGCCTCAAGAAGTGCCGACTGGACTTTTGCTGGTGCTCGATTTATTTCATCCGCCAATATTACGTTGGCAAATATCGGACCTTTTTTTATGTGGAATTCACCAGTTTTTTCATTGTAAATTTCTGTGCCAATTATATCGCTTGGCAATAAATCTGGGGTGAATTGTATCCGAGAAAATTTGAGCCCAAGTGTATTTGCAAGTGTACTCACCGTCAGAGATTTTGCCAGTCCCGGCAACCCCTCAAGCAAAATATGATTTCCTGTTAGAAGCGAAATTAAAATCTTGTCCACCATGTCTTCTTGACCAACAATTTTTTTTGAAATTTCACGTTTTAAATTGTAAATAATATTTTGTTCCATAGTTTTTGTAAACCTCCAAAAGTTTTTTTGCCAATTTTTAGACTAAAGTTTTTTTAGTTTTGTCTAAAAAATAGTTTTCACTTACGCGAAATATATTATAACACATATTATGTTCCAATAAAAATTTTCACGTGACTTTTTTCGATTGTTCCCTTTCCGTCCACGATTTTTGTGCTATACTATTTTTGCGATAGAATTTTTAACGTAAGAAGTGTCCACTCAAAAATTTTATCGCTGACAAAGTTACGCCACATATGAAACAAAAATTGTTCAGGCATGCTTGAACGTCCCTAGGGCTTAAAGGGATAATCGGTACGGCGTTAAAGAAAAAATCTTCCTCGAAAATTTTTATGGCTAAATA
>JBOFDW010000237.1:0-2932 GCA_051647385.1 Fusobacteriaceae bacterium | reverse complement strand
TTGACGGTGCAAAAGATTTTATAGGTGTGGCTTTTCTTCTAAGTTTTGCAAAGGGAATTGTTATCATAATGACTGACGGAGAAATTATTGCAACCGTTTTGCATTTTGGAGAAACCAATCTTGTAAATTTAGGACAAATTCCTTTTATAATTTTGACTTATTTATTTTATATTCCAATGGGATTTTTGATTCCATCTATGATGGGGTTGGCAACTATAACTATGCCGATTTTTTCTCCACTGTCAACTATGGCTCAAGTTCCAAAAGAATTGGTTGTGACAGCTTTTCAATCTGGAGGAGGAATTATAAGTTTGGTAGCACCAACTTCTGTCGCTGTGGTTGGAGCTCTTGCTCTCCTTAGAATAAATTATTTGACATGGATAAAATTTTCGTTCAAATTTTTAGCAGTGATTTTTGTTACAACTATTTTGAGTTTAATTGCTGGGGTAATTTTAAGCTAATATTTTTTTATTGGTTTAAATAAAGGAGATAAAAAATGCTCAAAATAATTGGGATAGATAAATATTTTGAAGGATTTCAAATAGAGAATTTTAATTTTGAGATAAGCCGACATGAGTTTGTGTCTTTGCTTGGTGAGTCGGGCTCTGGGAAGACGACTATTTTAAGACTAGCTTCTGGTCTTGATGAAAATTATTCAGGAAAAATTTTAATAAATAATCATCCGGTGAAAAAATCATTAGAACTCGGAGAAATTTCAGTAGTTTTTCAAGATCCACTTTTGCTAAATCATTTGAACCTTGAAGATAATATAAAATTTGGGCTAAAATTTAGAAAAATTCCTGAGACGGAAATAAATTCACGTGTGTGTGAATCTATAAAAATTTTAGAGCTAGACGGACTTGATCAGAAATTCCCAGTTGAACTCAGTGGAGGTCAAAAACAAAGAGTTTCAATTGCTCGTGCTCTTGTCACCAACCCAAAAATTTTATTCATGGACGAACCTTTTTCTGCACTTGATGCTCCGCTTCGTGAGAGATTACAGATAAAAATTAAGGAGATTCAAAAAAAATTACGGCTGACAATTTTGTTTGTGACTCATGATAGAGACGAGGCTTTTGCAATTTCAGATAGAGTTGCAATAATCCAGAAAGGAGAGCTCATTCAAATGAACACACCAAAAAATTTGTACGAAAATCCTAAAAATAATTACGTGTCAGAATTTTTGAAGATAAAAAATATTCACGAGCATGAAGGGGCATATTATAAAAAATTAAATTGGAGCTAAAATATTTAGATAAAAATATAAACAAAAATTTTTGGAGGGAATAAAATGTTAGATACAAAAATCAGGAAATTTGTTCAGCCAGTTATAAAACTTGGGGCAGATTTTTTTATTGAGATAGGAGTTTCAGCAAATACGGTGACTCTATTTTCTCTTTTTCTTGGAATATTTTCTGCGGTGTTTGCCTACTTTGAATTTGCTTGGACGTCTATAATAATTTTGTGGATCTCAGGATTCTTGGATACGGTGGATGGAACAATTGCAAGGGAAAAAGGCTCTACATCTTTTGGTACTGTGATGGATATAACTTTTGATAGAATTGTGGAGATAGGAATTATTTTGAGTTTAGCTTTTAGATTTCCATCAGCGTCGATTTATTTACTGATACTTTCTGTGAGTATAATAATTTCCATGACAGTTTTTCTTTCAACTGGGCTAATGACCAAAAAAGATTCTGATAAATCTTTTTATTATCAAGCTGGATTCATGGAAAGAACTGAAGGCTTCATAATGTTTTCCATCATGATTCTTTTTCCAAAACTTTTAATTCCGCTTACTATTTTTTTATTTCTAGGAATTTTATTCACAGCAGGTCAAAGATTTTATGAGGCTTCAAAAATTTTGAAATAAAAATACTCAAACAAAAAAGGTGCTTAAGCACCTTTTTGAATTTAATTATATTTTCTAAAATAATTCTCTAAATAATTTTTTGAATATTTATTTTTTTTGAAAATTTTATAGTAGCTCAATATTTTTTCGCTTACATTCTTCAAGAACTTCTTCCGACCAAATAGAAGCTTGCACTTCTCCAACATGAACTTTGTCCAAAAAGAAAAGGCAAATACGAGACTGTCCAATTCCGCCACCAATAGTATATGGCAATTCTCCGTTCAAAAGTTTTTTGTGGAAATCAAATTCTCTTCTGCTATTTGCTCCAGCCAAAGTTAATTGCTTGTCTAAAGATTCTTCATCAACACGAATTCCCATTGAAGAAAGTTCTAGTCCAATATTCATTGGCTCATACCAAAAAATTATATCGCCGTTAAGTTTCCAGTCATCATAATCTGGTGCTCGTCCATCATGCTTCTCTCCAGAATTTAATTTGTGCCCTATTTCTTTCAAAAAAACTGCTCCATATTCTTTTGCAATAGAATTCTCTCTCTCTTTTTGCGATAAGTTCGGATATTTATCTTCGAGCTCCTGCGTTGTAACAAAAGTTATTTTGTCAGGTAGTTTTTTTGATAAGAACGGATACAAAGAATTTATATATTTTTCTGTGGACTTAAAAGTTTCATAAATTTTACAAACTATTTCTTCCAGAGTTTTTTGAGTACGAGTTTCTTTCGTGATAATTTTTTCCCAATCCCACTGATCAACATAAGCAGAGTGAGTTGGATCTAAATCCTCATCTCTTCTGATTGCGTTCATGTCAGTATAAATTCCTTCTCCAACTTTGAAACCATATCTATGAAGAGCCATCCTTTTCCATTTTGCAAGTGAATGAACAATCTCAGCATATGCACCGTCTTTCAAATCAAATCCAACAGCTCTTTCTACTCCGTTCAAATCGTCATTAAGACCAGACTCTGGTTTTACAAAAAGTGGAGCCGATACTCTTGTAAGATTCAAATTTTTTGAAAGTTCTTCCTCAAAAAAATTCTTCAACTTTTTTATGGCAATTTCTGTTTC
>JBOFDW010000236.1:0-6846 GCA_051647385.1 Fusobacteriaceae bacterium | reverse complement strand
ATAGATGGATTTTATAATAGAAAAAGATTGCATAGTTCTTTAGGTTCTATTTCACCTGAAGAATTTGAGCAAAATTAAAAAATTAAAAACAAAAAACTGAAAGATAAAGTTTGTAACTTTTATTGACATAAGACCATTTCAAATAATTTGACATCAATTTTGTAGAAAATTCGAAATAACTTTGTCGTGCAAATTTTACAAGAAAATTATTATAAAGTATAAAAATAAAAGTTTTTACTAACAATAGTGTAATTATAGCGATTCCAAAATATAATATAAAATATTTTGCTTCTGTAAAATTAAAATAGTTATATATAAAAAATAAATATTTATTTTTCTCTATTAAACTAAAATCTGTTACTATTCCCATAAAAGGCACTAAAATAGAAAGCCCGAATACTTCTGTGATAGAAACAATTACTGAGAGAAAAACTAGAGCAATTATTTTATTGTTATTCTTTTTTCCTAAAATTTCAAAAATCTGCTTTAACATTTTTTCTCCAAATTTATGGTTTTATTTCTTTTTTATTTTTTGTTATTGCCTCTGCAATCATAAAATCAAAATCATCATCAATATCCACCGAATTTTTTTTATCCATAATATATGCAAAACTTTTTTCCTTATAAAAATTTTGTTCTTTCAAATAATTATCAACTTTCATAAAATAAATAGCACCATTTATTCTATAATATTGTGCTAACTCTTGCCTGTTTTTATTTATTTCTTTCACAAAATTGTCCATACTTAAATTTTCATCCAAAGTATTCATCCAACGCGGTGAATGTTCCACTTCACAAACTGAAACTACAGAGTTAGCTTGTTTCTTTTCCAATAATTCATAAGCACCTAACAAATCTTCCACAGTTCTAAGGGGTGAAGTTGGTTGTAAAATAACAAAATAATCATATTTCTTTTTTAATGTTGCCAGCAAATCCAAAATAACATCAGAAATTTTTGAAGTATCAGAAGATAATTCGTTACTTCTTAAAAAAGGAACTTCAGCACCATATTTTTTTGAAATCTCTGCATATTTTTCTGAGTCAGTGGATACTATAACATCTTCTATTATTCCGCTTTTTTTTGCAACTTCTATTGTGTGAGCTATTAAAGGTTTGCCGTCTAATAATTTTATATTTTTATCTTTTAAACCTTTTGAACCGCTTCTTGCTGGAATTATTCCCAATATTTTTATATCCATATTAATTTTTTCTCCGTTTATTTTTTTATAAATCACAGAATTTATTATTTTTATTATTTTTAATTTTTATAAATCATAGAATTTTTTCTTCAAATTAATTCCTTTAACAAAAACTTGTTTTATTTCATAAATAATTCTATCAGAAACACCTCCTTCACCATAAGGAGATTTTGAAATTTTTACAAATTCTTTATATTTATCAGTCTTCATTATTTCTATGTTTTTTACTATTTCATTTGAAATACATTCACAATTTAAAGTAGCATCACTTTGAATTCGTCCTTTCTGCCTGTCACCAATATTTAAAGTTCCTACATTTAGCGTTGGAGTTTCTGCAATTCCGCTAGAAGAATTCCCTATAAGCCCCTCTGAATTTTTGAGCAAGTTTAGATATTCGAAATTACTTATTGAAGAGAAACAAATATATTTTTCTGGATTTTCTTTTATAAATTTTTCTATAACATCATTTATGATTTTACCGCTAGAGTCTGCATTCCCCTTTATAAAAACAACATTCACATTACTTTTTTCAATAGCTTTTATTAATTCAAATATTTGATCTTTAGAAGTTTGTCTTTCCAAAGTTACCGAGTGGAAAACAACTACAAAATATTTTTCAGGAAGATTTACTTTCAATTGTTTTTCAAGTTCATTCTTTGATAATAATTTTAAGTTCAAAATATTTTCTGTTCCTATCGCACCAACATTAAAAACTCTTTCTGGATTTTCTCCAAGCTGAATAATTCTTTTTCTGTATTCTTCTGCTCCAGCAAAATGCAAATAACTCATTTTTGTTATTGAATGTCTAAACGCTTCATCATAAGCTCCTTCAGTAGCTTCGCCACCATGAAGATGTGCAATTGGAATTTTCATAATTGTTGCAACTGATGCAATTGCCATGAGTTCATACCTGTCTCCAAGTAAAACAATCAAATCTGGTTTTAATTTTTCAAGAACATCTGCAAACTTCGTCATGGCAAGTCCCATAGTTTTTGAAACACCAACATCTGAATCTGAACCACTTAATATTTGAACTTTTTCAGTTATATCAAACCCATCTTTTTCAATTTGCAAATAAGTATTTCCAAATTCTTCAGAAAGATGTGACCCAGTTACAATAAGTTGCAATTCAAAACTTAAATCTTTTTTTAGTTTTATTAAAAGAGGTTTTAGTAATCCATATTCAGCTCGCGTTCCTGTAACCACACAAATTTTCTTTTTCATAGTTCGATTAATTCATCCTCTTTGAAATCTTTTTTTGCTTTTTTTCCAATTACTTCATCCCATTTTATTGGGGAAATTCCAGTGCCAGGTCTTTTTACAGTTAAATTATTTTCACTAAAAACATCTTCACTCTTTATATTTTTTTTAGCTACAATACTTTTTCTTACAATTTCTATATTTTTCCTTTCTGATTCACTAACTTTTTTCTTCCCGTCGCCAAGGGCTTCCTCTATATTTCTGATAGCTTTTACCATTTGTTTTAATTCTTCTGGCTCGAGACTAGCTTTGTGATCAGGGCCAACCATATTTTTATCAAGAGTAAAATGTTTTTCGATTATTGTTGCACCAAGAGCAACAGCCGCAATCGGAACTTCTATCCCAAGAGTGTGATCCGAATATCCTATTTCAACTCCAAGCTCTTTTCTCATTTCGTCCATAGCTTTTAAATTGACGTCTTTCATCGGAGTAGGATATTGCGTATTGCAATGTAAAACATAAATTTTTTCTACTTCGCTATCTTTTTCATCATTTTTTAAAATATCTATAGCTTTTTTTATTTCGTGCATTTCTGCCATTCCAGTAGACATTATTATTTCTTTTGCAACTTTAGAAATTTTTCTAAGATACGGTAAATTTGTAATTTCACCAGAAGGAATTTTCCAAATATCCATTTTCATTTTTTCTAATAAATCTATACTTTCAAAATCAAATGGTGTTGATAAAAATTTTATTTCAACTTTATCGCAATATTCTTTAAGTTTTTCAAAATCAGAATAAGGAAGAGCTATTTTTTTTATCATATCAAGCTGACTTTCATCACTTCCAGTAGATTTTTTTTGATAATCTGCTTTTTCAGCATATTTTGACACCAAATTCTCTGCTTTTATAGTTTGAAATTTAACTGCATCTGCACCTGATTTTTTTGCTACTTCTATTAATTTTTTTGCTAGCTCTAAACTTCCATTATGATTTACTCCTGCTTCTGCAATAATATAAACTGCCATTTTAACTCATTACTCCTTCTTCTCAGCTATTTTTTTTAACATTTTATGATTTATCAATGTATATTTTTCATCATTTATTTTTATATATGCTCCATCGTAAGGAGGAAACCAAAAAGCTCTTATTTTCTTATCTATCACTTCTTTTGAATCTGTGAAAAAAACCTCCTTGCTACTCTCTAAATATTTTTTGCTTATATACTTCCCTCTTTCTTTATTTTGCTTTTTCGCTTCCAAAATATTTTCATTATTGATATTATCTACAAAATTAAAAAATAATTCCAACAATTTTTTTTGAGTTTTTTGCTCCAGTTCCATGACGGTTATTTTTTTTGAATCAATTGGAAATTTTATACATTCAATTATATTTCCAGTATCAATTTCTTCATCTACAAAATGTAAGCTAACTCCCCAATAATCTATTTCATCAATTATTGAAAAACTATATCCTGCCATTCCCCTATAATCCGGGAGTGGTGCTGGATGAAAATTCACACACCCTTTTTTCCCTAAACTCAATAGTGGTTCTTTTATTTTTTCCCAAAACAAAAAAGAAATAACATAATCAATTTCTTCTATTTTCATTTGTTTTCTTTCGATTATTAATATCAATTCGCTATATGTCTTTGTCTCTATTTTATTTCTTTCACAAATTTTTTTCAATTCAGATTCTTCATTTGGAATAATTGCATATACTACATTATGCCCTTTAGTTAGCAAATAATTCAATGCTTCACAGGTAGAATTTTTTGATTTCCCCATAAATATTACATTCATCTAAACCTCTCTTTTTACATGCTCATTATAATCCGTATCTGCATATATTTTTGCCCCGTGCTCTGTTGTTGTATTTGATAATATATTCAATCCCCGTGCAATATAATTCTCTCCATAAATTGAGCAGTTAGGAAATATATGCACAAAGTCTTCTACAACAGAATCTTGTTCAATAGAAACCAAAGAATTTATCAAACAAAAGTCTCCTATTTTAGTAGACGGAGAAACAACTACATTTGCTTTTACAACTGTCCCCTTACCAATAAAAACATCTTTTCCTATAATTGCCGTTGGATGAATCAATGTCAAAAATCTAGTTTCTTTTGGCAAAAGTTTGACTATTTTTTCTCTTACTTTATTATTTCCTATTGCAATTATCAAAAAAAAATCTGATAAATCTTTTTTCAGTAAATCTTTAATGCTACCTACCATAGGAATCTTTAAAACTTCTTCTTCTTTTTGTGAATTATATTTATCATCAAAAATAAAAATTATATTATTTTTTTCATGTAATATTGAATTTCTTTTTAATAAAATATCAATAATAACTTTTGCGTGCCCTCCAGCCCCTACAATTATAATATTCTTATACATATTACCTCACATTATGGACATTATGTTTATTCTACACCTCTAATAAGAATAAAGCTTTCCGCAAAATTTTCACATATTTGATTCCCTCTATATTTTGCTAAATTTTCTATTCCATCAATAGAGCGAGGATGAGGATATTCTCTTAATTCTGTTTTATACTTTTCCATTGCATTTTTTTTATTTATAATATCAATCTCTTTCAATACACTATATGTATTTGGAGAAAACATTGCTTCGGATTTTATATTCCCCCATTCTGAAGAAGATAAAACTTCATAAGTAAATACTTTTTTCACATCTTTTCTATTCGGTCTCACTGCAACAAAAGTAGATTCAAAAATTAATCTATGATCTTTATTTATATCTCCATGATGGTGCGTATAAATAATTTCAGGATTTATTTTATTTATTACTTTTTCTATTTCTGCATTTAGTTTCACATGTGGGACTTGATCTAATTTCATGTCAGGGAGGTCTCCAAAAATAACTTCTTTTACTCCCAAAACTTTATTAGCTTCCAAAGCTTCTTGTTTTTTATTATTTAATTTTTCTATATCGTTAGGATATTGGCTTGTCGAACCATCTGTCACAATATAAACAAAAACTTCATCTCCGTTTCTTGAATATTTATTAATTGCTCCACCCACTCCTAATATTTCATCATCAGGATGAGCAGCTATTACTAAAACTCTCATATTTCACCGCCAATTTCATCATCAAATTTTTTACCAGGAATTTTAAAAAGTTCCCATGAATCCATCTCTTTATGATCATAACTTATTTTTTTCAGTAATAACAATCCATTTCCAGTCTTTACTTTAACTCCTACATCTTTTAATATTTCCACTCTTTGTCCTGGTAGACCTAACCAATTATCTTTTTTAACAATTTCTGCATCCCATATTATAATTTTTTTTCTTTTATGATATGAAAACGCACCTTGATAAGGTTTAGATGAAGCTCTTATTAATTTTTCAATATTTTTTGCACTATCATTCCAATTTATTTTACTATCACCCGGTGTTCTTATTGCACAATAAGTAGCTTCTTTTTCATCTTGTTTTTTTAAAATTATTTTTTCTTCCAAAATGTTTTTAAGTTGTAATTTAATTATGTTCCGTAGACTTTTCAATATTTTTATCGATAAACTTTCAATATTTTCAGTTTTATCCAACAATATTTCTTCTTGAAAAATAATCTCTCCAGAATCCACACCTTCTTCTATTTTAAATAATGTTATCCCTGTTTTTTTTTCTTCTTGAAGTATTGTCCAACCAAGAACAGCTCTCCCTCTATTTTTAGGAAGAAGTGATGGATGTAGCCCTATACAATATTTTTTTGCCAAAGATATAATTTCTTTTTTTATTATTTGTGATATCCCTATTACAAAAATAAAATCAGGTTCTATATTTTTTATTATAAAAATGTTTTCTTCATCGTTTATATTCTCAATCTCATAAACTTTTATATTATATTCTTTGCAGATAGGAACTAAATTAGCGTAATCACTATTAAATTTATTATTCTTCATTGTGAAAACAGCTTCTATTTTCGTCCCTAATTTTAGCATTTCTTCTAATGCAACATAGCTTGAAGTAACCGTCCCAATAAAAACTATTTTCATCTTCCTTACCTCTTCAACTTAATTTTTGCTTAGAACTCATTTTAAAATATAATTAAACTCATAATTTATTTTTCAGATTCCTGAATATTATACCATAAAAAAAAAGTGTATGCTAGTTTTTTACATACACTTTCCTAAATCTTTGGACTTTTTTAATCTTTGAAATTAATATTTAAAATATTTTAATTTTATTTTATTCTCTATCCCTCAAATTTTTAAATTTTGTAAGTTCTGGCAGAAAATTTAATTTTACAGAACCTAGTGTTATGATATAAAAGGTGACAGATTTTATCTTTCGTATTATGTTAAAATATAATATGAAAGAGGAGTTGTTAAATTATGGAAAGAAAAATTTATGACGATGAATTTAAAAAAGAAATTGTAGAATTAGTAACATCTAAAACAAAAACAACAGCCGAAATAGCAC
>JBOFDW010000235.1:0-6092 GCA_051647385.1 Fusobacteriaceae bacterium | reverse complement strand
GACAAAAAAGAGAAAAATATTTCCTTGTATTTTTCTCTTTTTTTTGATATAATATTTCTTGCCCTGCTTGAAGATAAATATCTTCGGGCCAAAACCATAGGGAGGAGGTAATTTAATGAGAAAATATGAATTGATGTACATCATCAACCCTACTATCTTGGAAGAGGAAAGAGAAACACTTATAGAAAAAGTTTCTGGAATACTTACAAAGTTTGGTGCAACTGAACTTAAAAATGAGAAGTGGGGAGAAAGAAAACTGGCTTATCCTATCGATAAGAAAAAAACTGGTTTCTATATCCTAACTACATTTGAGATTGACGGTACAAAGTTGGTGGAAGTTGAGAGAAATCTTAACATCACAGAAGGACTTATGAGATATATTATCGTAAAATAATATTATTTTCATAATTTAATTTATTTATTATTTATCTTTCAACCAAAAAAAACTTTTGTCGCATATCAAATACAAGGAGGAAATGAAATGGCAGAATTCGTTAGAAGAAGAAAAGCAAAATTGAGAGTTAAGCCACAAGAAATTGATTATAAAAATGTGGATCTATTAAAAAGATTTGTTTCTGAAAAAGGAAGAATAAATCCGTCTCGTGTGACTGGTGCAAATGCAAAGTTGCAGAGAAAAATTGCTAAGGCAATAAAAAGAGCTAGAAACATTGCTCTTATTCCTTACGTTAAAATTGACAAGTAAAAATTAAAAGCTCTTCACGATTTGTGAAGAGCTCTTTTTTTGAGTTAATATTTTTTATTAAATAATTTTTAAATTTTATTTCTTATTTAAATATTTTATAAAGATGTGTTATAATATTCATGTCAAATAACAACATAGGGGGTCTATTTTATGAATAGCAAAAATATTAATCCGAGCAAATTTATTTTATTTGCTTTTCTTTCAGTGGTAGGTTTTTGTTTAGAATTTCTTGTAAGTGCGATTGAATCACCTTTTTATAATTCTGCTGAGACAATAGAAGTAAATTTTTTTCTGTTGCACCAAGCTGTTACTTTTTTTGTCTGGGCAGTTTATATATTTTTTTTATGTAAAAGTATAAAAAAATATTTGAATTTTGATTTTTTTTCTTTCACAGAAAAACCTATTAAAAAAAATATGATTTTGATTTGCATAATTTTAATAATCACGACAACTTTTTCAATGTCAACTTTTGGATGGCATATGAAACCTTATATTGATTTCTTAAAACTTGAAGGCAGATTTTATTCTTCTGCATTTGGACTTTACTTGATAAATTATATTTATTATTTTTTTCAAAGTATTTTTATATATTTTATAATTTCTTTGGGTCAAGAATTTGGAGAGAGAAAATTTAAAAAGAAATTTCCATATGGCGGATTTATTTTGGGAATTGCGTGGGGAATAGTTCACATGATTTTTAGGAATGGACAAATTTCTGAGCTGTGGCAAATTCTTTTGGGATTTCCTTTTGGCTCTGTTTATCTTTTGTCAAATAAAAATCCTCGCTATGCATTTTCAGTTATATTTTTAATTTTTGTACTTTAAATTTTTTTGTAGGAATATTTTAAATTTTTTGATATTCTGTATTTAAGTAAAAAATTTTATGGAGGAAAAATGAAAATTAAATTAGTTTTTTTTATTTTAATATTAGTAGGAATAATTTTTGCGGTGAGTTCGTGTAATAATGTTCAATTGCAAATGACAAGTTCTGATGCAAATGTTCCTGTAACAGATATTCAATCTTCTGAAGATGTGGACGATCCATTTACGCCGTACGAATATCATCAACAAGTTGCAAAACCTTTGCCAAGTCGTTTGAGAAAATAAAAATATAAAAAAATTAAAAGATTTAAAGGGAGATTTTTTTGATGAATAAAAAAATAAAAGTTGGATATCAAGGAGTTGAAGGCTCATTTTCCCATATTGCAACTTGCAAATTATTTGGAGAAGAAAAATCTGGACAAGAGAAAGATGAATATTCTTATTTAACTTGGGAAGAAATTTTTATTGACATTGAAAAAAAGAAAATAGATTTTGGCGTAGTTCCAATAGAAAATTCTAGTACTGGAGAAATTGCTGAAGTGCTTGACCTCTTGAAAAAATATAATTGCTTTATCACAAAAATGTATCCGCTAAAAGTCGAGCAACACTTGCTGGGAATAAAAGGTTCAAAATTGGAAGATATAAAAGACGTCTATTCTCACCCGCAAGGATTTTTACAGAGCAGAAAATTTTTGAATGAAAAAAAGTGGAATGAAATCCCACTTTTGAATACTGCTGTAAGTGCAAAATTTGTTAGCGAGCAAAATGATAAAACAAAAGCTGCTATTGGAAGTTATGAAACTGCTGCACTTTATAATTTGGATATTTTGGCTGAAAAAATAAATACAAACGATAAAAATTACACGAAATTTATTGTAATTTCATCTGAGCATGAAAATGTTGGAGATAATTTTTCGTTGATTCTGACACTCGAACATAAAGTTGGAGCACTTATGAAAGCTGTGAATATTATTGGAGAAAATGGTTTCAACATGCTAAATATAAAATCTCGTCCTGTGGTAGATGTTCCTTGGGAATATTATTTTTATATAGAAATTCAAGGAGAAATTTCTAAAAAAAATTTACTCTTATCTGAATTTGATAAAAATAATATAAAATATAAATTGCTTGGACAGTTTTCTAATTATTAAAAAAATATAAATTTATATTTTAGATTTAAAATAAAATAAAATTAAAATATTTAAAAAATATTTAAATAAATAAAAAATTATAAAATAAAATATTTAAAAAATATTTAAATAAATAAAAAATTATAAAATAAAATATTTATAAAAAATTAAAAATTAAAAAAAATAAAATATAAATTTTAAATTCGAGAGAGCTCTTCTATTTCAGAAAGCTCTTTTTGTTTTTCATCCCATTCTTGAATTATTTCTAAAAGTTGATTTTCAAAATTATCCAAATCTTCTTGGATTTTTAATAGCGACTCCAAATTATTATTTTTGCCAGCAAGAATATATTCTTCTTCTTTAGATTTTTTTTGAGTCTCAACTTTTTCCATATCTTCTTCCAATTTTTTTATTCTTCGTTCAACAGAATTTATTTTGCTGTTTAATTTTTTTTGCTCGTTATAATCAAGTGGAGCATCAGATTTTTTTATTTTAATTTCTTTTTGATTTATATAAGAATCGTAATCGCCCTTAAAAAGATTTGCCCCATTTTGATTTATTTCGTAGACACTATTAACCACAGATTCCAAAAAATATCTGTCGTGTGATACCACAATCAAAGTTCCTTCATAACCTTCAAGTGCTTCTTCCAAAATTTCTCGAGAATAAATATCCAAATGATTTGTTGGCTCGTCCAATATTAAAAAATTTGGCTTGGCAAGTATGAGTTTCATAAATTCAACTCGGGATTTTTCTCCGCCACTAAGAACAGAAATTTTTTTCTCTATCTCTTCGTTGGTAAAAAGAAATCCACCAGCAAAAGTTCGTGCCTCTTCATAAGTCAAAGGTGAACTCCCCATCAGTTCCTCCAAAATAGAATTTTTTTCTGTGAGGCTACTATGATTTTGATCATAAAATCCAATTTTGACTTTTTCACCAATGGAAATTTGTCCAGAAGTTTGAGTTTCTAAATTATTTATAATTTTTAGCAGTGTAGATTTTCCAACGCCATTTTTTCCTATGACACCAATTCTATCTCCACGAAAAATTTCTAAATTTAAATTAGTAAAAAGTTGTAAGCTACCAAAACTTTTTGACAGCTGAGAAATTTTCAAAACTTTTTCTCCACTTTGAATTCCTACACGAAATTTCAAACGAATTTTCCGCACAGGAATAATTGGGTTATCCATTTTTTCCATTCTGTTCAAAATTTTTTCTCGTCCTCGTGCTTGCTTAGATTTTATTCCAGCTTTATATTTTCTGATAAATTCTTCGGTCTTTTTTATTTTGTCCTGCTCTTTCTCAAAGGATTTTATTGCACCAGAAAGAAAAGCTTCTTTTTGAATTTTATAGCTCGAATAGTTTCCGCCATAAGTCACCAAAGTTTTTCCTTCCATCTCAAAAATACGGCTAGTAACATTATCCAAAAATATAATATCATGAGAAATTAAAATAAAAGTTTTCTTATAATTTTTCAGAAACTTTTCGAGCCATTCTATTGCAGGTAAATCCAAATGATTTGTAGGCTCGTCAAGAATTAAAAGTTCTGGTTCAATGAGCAAAATTTTTGCAAGAGCAACACGAGAAACTTGACCACCGGACAAATCAGAAATTTTTGCATGCCAAATATTTTCAGGAAGTGAAAGCCCGTTTAGAATTTGTCGGACTCTGTATTCTTCAGCCAGTTCATCTTCTCCAACATGTTTTTCTAAGTGAAGCATAAGCTCATCAAAAACTTTCATGTCCTCGTTCAAATTAGAATTTTGAGAAAGATATCCAATTTGAAGTCCAGATTTTTTTGAAATATTTCCTCTAATATTAGTTTCAAAATTTATATCGTCCTCTTCCAAGCCCAAAAGAATTTTTATGAGAGTTGTTTTTCCAGCTCCATTAACTCCAATTAGACCAATTTTGTCTTGTGATTCAATAGAAAAATTTATATTACTAAAAAGTTTTTCGCTTGAAAAATATTTGCATACATTGCTAACAGTAAGAATCGCCATTTTATTCTCCTAAATTTTTTTCCTTCAGCATCAAGATTATAACACAGATATCATTTTTTATAAAAAGATAAAAATAAAATCTCAAAAAAAATGCACCTCACTCAGCCAGAAATTTCTTCCGACATCAGAGATGCATCCAAAAAATAAATTTTATTTATTTTTAAATGTGTGTTAATTAACATAAATTTTTAAAATAGAGATTTAAAACTCCTAAATATTTATCATCAAAAAACTTAATAAAAATCCTAAGCTTGAGCAGTGTGTCTAGATTTATAATCTTCTATTGCAAGTTTGATTGCTTCTTCTGCCAAAACTGAACAGTGCATTTTTATTGGTGGAAGACCACCAAGTTCTTCGACAACAGCTTTATTTGTAATACTCAAAGCCTCTTCAATAGTTTTTCCTAAAATAAGTTCTGTTGAAACTGATGAAGAAGCGATAGCTGAAGCACAACCGAATGTTCTAAATTTTACATCAGTAATAATATTGTTTTCAATTTTTAAAAACATTTCCATAATATCTCCGCAAGCAGGGTTTCCTACTTTACCATATCCATCTGGGTTTTCTATAACTCCAACATTTTTTGGTGCCATGAAATGTTCCATAACTTTTTCTGAGTATTGCATTATTTTCCTCCTTCTGAAACTACATCTTTATGAGTGAACTCATTCCAAAGTGGAGATATAACTCTAAGCTTTGTAACAACTTCTTCCACAGAATCAAGTACGTAATCAATTTCTTCTTTTGTCGTCTCGTCACTCATGCTGAACCTAATTGTTCCGTGAGCAAACTCGATTGGTATATTCATAGCTGTTAGCACATGAGAAACTTGTAAATCTGCTGACGAACAAGCTGAACCAGTACTTACTGCAATTCCTTTATAATTTAGTCCAAGTAAAATTGACTCACCCTCCAAAAATCTGAACTGAACACTTGAAGTACCAGGGAGCCTTTTAGCATTTTTTCCATTTATAGCAAGCTGTGGAATCCTTTTCAAAAGTTCTGCCTCAAAGTAATCTCGAAGATAGCTTTCATTTTTTATATTCTCATCCATATTTTTGACAGCTTTTTCAAGAGCCGTTGCCATACCAATCATACCTGCAACATTTGAAGTACCTGGTCTGATTTTCTCCTCTTGACCACCACCAGTTATAACTTTTCCAATTCTAACTCCACTTCTGATGTACATGGCACCAATTCCTTTTGGTCCATGAAATTTGTGGCCAGAAAAAACAATTATGTCAGCTCCTATTTCAATTGGCTTTACTGGAATTTTCCCAACAGTTTGAACTGCGTCCATATGAAATATGATTCTTTTTTCTTTTGCAAGTTTTCCAATTTCTTCAACTGGTTGTATAGAACCAACTTCATTGTTTGCATGCATTACTGATATTAAAATTGTTTCTTTTTTTATTGCTTGTTTTAATTCATCAA
>JBOFDW010000234.1:0-7331 GCA_051647385.1 Fusobacteriaceae bacterium | reverse complement strand
CTATCATGACCACGAGATTTACACGCTCGCCCTTATCATTATAAACCAGCGGATTTTTTAGCAGAACCACAGACACCATAATTTTTTTCACTCCATCACAACGTGAGTGAGGTAGCCCAATTCCAAATCCCATATAAGTGTTCTCTATTTTTTCCCGCGCCAAAATATTTTCATAAAAATTATTCTCTTCCTCAATGGCTTTACTTTTTTCTTTTGCCTGATGAACCATGTATTTGAACACTTCGTCTTTGGTCATGGATTCATTTCCAGTTTTATTATCCAAAATATAAATCAGCTCTGGTATCGAATATCTTTTCGCCATAAAATTTTCTCCTTAGATAATTTTTCTAATAATTTTTTTACATATTTTAATTTTACATATTTAAATTTACAAGAATTTTTTCACAAGATTTTCTACAAGAATTTTTATCGTCTCATTTTTTTCTTGCTGAAATTTTTCGCTCTCAAAATTTTCTTGCTCAGAATTTTTATCACTTAATTTTAATTGTGAAATTTTATCTGCCAAAATATTTAGATATTTTTCATCTTTCTCTTCCAAAGTTTTGAGCAAACAAAAATATGATAGCACTGCCAAACCTTCATATGAATTTAATAATTCTTTCTCTTCCAAAATTTTCGCCCTCAAATTTTCCAAATTATTTTGTCCAGAATTTTTCTCAAAATTTTTTCTCTCATAATTTTCCCAGTCAGAAAAATCTGCCCGAGCTTTTATCATGTACGACATAAAAAGATAAAAAATTTCACAAGTTATTTTTGGTAAATTCATGAAGCTCAAAAGCATCAAAGATTTTTGAGAAAAAATATTATCTATTAAAACAAAACTTGAAATTATTTTTATGAATTTATTTTTATCACGCAAAAATAATTCGTTGCCATACTTTAATGCAAACTCAAAATTTTCTTTGGCGTATAATTTTATAAATTTTTCTTCTAAAACAGAAATTTCTATGTTGGATAATCTGCTAATTTTTTTGTCTAATATTTTTCGCTCAACTTTATCTGCACATTGCTCCATAACTTTGCTCAAAATATTTTTGTCATCTATAAAAGCCACTGCTGGAATTACGAGCTTCATTTTTTTTCGCCTGATATTTTTTGTATCAACAGAAAAATATACTCGCTCATCAAAATATTCTGCGAAATTTGTCAGTGCGTCCACTGCAGTTTTTTTTTCTTTGGTGTCATTCAAATATTCTTGGAAAATTTCTTTTGATAAATTCAAAATGAAGCCTCACTTTCTATCTCTTTTATTCCGCTATTATCTTCAACCATCTCGAATTCTATTTTTAAAATATAGACGTTTTCTAAATTTAAATCTAGCGGCAACTTGACAAAATCTTTTTCTGTAGTCAAAATATATTCTGCCCTCATCTGATTTGCTATCTCCCTAATTTTTGCAATATCTTTTCGCTTAAATTCGTGGTGATCTAAAAAATCCACCCGCTCAATATATTTTGGGTTGAGAGATATAACCGTCTTCTCAAAGTTCATAGGATTTGCCAGACCAGAAAATAAAAGCACCCTCTTATCGTTAATCCAAAAAAGTGGCTTCTGATTTCCCTTGATATCACAAAGTGACACGACTCCATGACGAGCAATTGAAACTGGTTTGTTCTCTTGCTTTTGTTTCAAATATCTTTTGAGAAATTCTACGTCTCTTTCTGTTACGAAATTTGATTTTGTGATTATAAATTCACTGGCTCTTTTACACGCTCGACGAAAATCTTCACGCAAAGTTCCAATGGGCAAAAGATTTCCCCCGCCAAAAGGATTCGTCGCGTCAATCAAAACTATATCTCTATTTCTTTTTAATTTTCTATGCTGAAATCCATCGTCCAAAACTATTGCATCAACTGCGTAATGTTTTTTCGCAAAAAGACAGCCAGCATATCTATCTACACTTACTATCACAGGCACTTTCAAATTTAACGCATGCAAAAAAGATTCGTCTCCACTTTCTCTCGCGGTACAAAATATTTTTCGCCCGTCACTCACAAGAAATGGATCTTTTTTTCGCTTACCTTTATATCCTCTAGAAACTATTGCAACTTTTTTACCTTGTCGCTGAAGTCTCTTAACGAAAAATTGTACACATGGAGTTTTACCAGTTCCACCAACGGTTATATTTCCCACGCAAATAATTTCAACACCGGAAACTTCTCGCATCGATAAAATTCCCATGTCAAATAATTTGTTGCGTATAAAAGTTATAGCGTAATATATAAAAACTAAAACCGTCATAGTTTCTCCTCAGAAAATTTAAAACTTCACTGGTACTATCTTTGAAATTCCAATTTCTTTGTTCATTGTTACTCCAAATATTAAATCTGATTCTCTCATTGTTTCTTTGTTGTGTGTTATCAAAATAAATTGTGACCTGCCAGTAAATTCTTTTAGCTTGGCAATTAATTTCCTAGTATTTCTTTCATCAAGTGCTGCCTCAATCTCATCCAAAAAAGCAAATGGACTTGGCTTGTACATAAATATTGCCATGATAAATGCTATTGCTACCATGGATTTTTCTCCTCCAGAAAAAAGAGAGAGAGATTGTTGCCTCTTGTTTTTATATTTTACCACAATATCTATTCCAGATTCATCAAGATTTTCTCCCTCAACAAAAAGAAGCTTCCCCTCAGAGTTGTGCAAAATATCTTGGCACATTTCATTAAAGTTAGTATTAATTTCTGTGTACGCAGTTTTAAATCTCGTCTCAATCTCCACCGTAATTTCTTCCAGTAAAGTTATGACCTCTTTTTTTCCACCGTCCATATCATCATACTGTTTTTTTAGTGCATTATATTTTTCGCTCAAAATTGTAAACTCTTCTATTGCCAATAAATTTACTGTCTCAAAATTTTTGAGCTTGCTTTCCAAATGTTTGAATCTATTTTTTAAGCTGTCATAATCTGCCTCAGAAATTTCTTTGAACTCAATATTTTCAAGCTGAATTAATTCTTCACCAATTCTTTCTATATCAAATTTTAATTTGTCGAGACCCTCTATCTGTTTCGAGCACAAATCATTTATTTTTATAAATTTGCTCTCAAGTTCTTTTCTATCGTTTATTAGAGCTCTCTCTTCTTCAGAAAGTTTTGAGACTCGTTGCTTTTTGGAGTTAATTTCTTGGTTCTCACTTTCATATGCATTCATCTGAAGTGTTATCTCAGAAATTATTTCCTCTATTTTTGAGTTGCCATTTCTAGTTGCTTCTTCAATTTCTTCTGTACGTTTAAAATTTTCCTCGAGAGAAATTTCTAGCTCACCAAGTTCTATCTTGATTTTTTCTATATCATTTACTAGTTGCTCTTTTTTGTTGGAATTATTTTGATAAATAATTCGCACATCAGTAAACTCTTCTTTCTTCTCTCTAATTCTTTCTTGCAAAGTTACAAGCTCTTCTGAAAATTTTTCTATATCCGTCTTATAATTTGCAATTTTACTTTCAGTTGATTCTTTCTCTGTATGAGAGCTCTGAATTTTATTTTCAAATTCATTTATATAATTCATCTCGTCTTCGTATTCCGCTTTGATAATATACAAATCTCTTTCTACTCTATCTTTTTTTATCTTCACTTCATCGAAAGTTTCTGTTGTCTGACGAAAAACTTTTTTTGCATTCTCAACATTACCATCTATCTCAAAAATTTCGTTCTCATATTTATCTAGCTCTTCTCTAATTTTATCTGCTTGGTCATTATGTATTTTTAATTGTTTGGTAACATTTTCAAGCGTAATTTCCAGCTGTTTTTTTTCTTGCTTCCTTTCGATAATACTTGATAGCTGAGAATTTTGAGCCTCTCCACCTGTAACCCGACCTCTTGCACTCACAAGTTCACCGCTCAAAGTTGCAATGTTTCCTCCGTGTTCTCCTGCTCTCAAAATTTCCAAAGCTTTAGCCATATGTTCCACTACCAAAAGATTTCCCAGCAAAAAATCTACTACGATTTTATATTTTGAATCAGCGGTCACAAGATTTGATGCAATACCAATAACACCATTTCCTTTAGTCCACTGTCTTTTTGCCGAAGCTGGCTTTATTGTATCCAATGCCAAAAAAGAGGCTCGACCCGCCTTCTTAATTTTTAAAACCTCTATACATTTTTTTGCAACTTCAGAATTCTCAACTATAATATCTTGAAAATTTCCCGGTATAGCAGCCTCAATTGCCTTCTCGAGTCCAGCAGGAATATTTATATTAGCTGCAACAATTCCATGCACACCATTTATTTTTTCATTGAGGACTTCTTTTACTCCCTTAAATAATCCCTCGTTACTTTCTTCGAGCCTAATAAGATTTTGTAGTCTACCTGTTGAACGTTTCTCCTCAAATTCCAGCTCTCTTATTTTCTCAACTATTTTATTTACTTCTGTACTATTGAAAGAAATTTTCTCCTCTAAAAAAGTTCCACGCTCGGATATTTCTTTTACTTTTTTTTCTTGCTCTTCTTTTTCTTTCAAAAGTTTTTCCATCTCAGAATCTAGTTCTTTTGATTTTTTCTCGAACTCTGAAATTTCTTCCTTAAATTTTTCTATCTTACCTTCAGCTGTCTTTGCTCTTCTTTCAGAATTTTCTATCTCGTTCACGACTTTTAATTTTTCAACTTCCAAGTCCATGAGTTTTCTCTTTAGAATTTCTTGATCCATCTCTTTCGTTCTCTTGACATTTTCGAGACCGTCAATTATTTCAGAATATTCTTTATTTTTTATTTCAAGATTTTCTATTTGCTCATTTATTTTTAATTGTTCAGTCTTCAAAAATTCTACATGAGCTTTTTGCTCTTTTATTTTGGTCTGTATTTTTTCGCTTTGCTCTTTTTTTTCTTCTAACTCTCTTGAAAAAGATTCTAGTCTCTCAGTTATTCTAGCCTTTTCTCTTTCGGACATTTCTATTTTTTCTTTTAGCTCAGAATTTTTGTTGATTGTACCTTCTATCATTGTAGTAAGTTCTTCTCGTTCTTTTTCATTAGCTAAAAAAAATTCTTCATTCTTGTTTATATTTTCTTCTATATTTTTTATCTCTTGCTCAGTTGAATTTTTTTTATCAGTAAGTTCCTCAAAAGATTTTGATTTTTTATTTATATCAAAAGTCAGAACCCCTTTTTCTAGAGATTCTTTTTCTGTTTTTATATCCAGATACTCTTTTGCTTTTGAGGCTTGCTTCTCTATATGATCGCGATTTTCTCCTATCTGTTTCATTACAAGAGAAATTTTTTCGAGCTCATCTTCCAGATTTTTTAAATTCCTAAGAGCTTCTTGTTTTTGCACTTGGAATTTTTTTATCCCAGCCGCTTCTTCTATTATCCATTTTATTTCTTTACTCGATGAAGAAATTATCCTCTCAACTTTTCCTTGTCCAATAACTGAGTAGGCACTTTTCCCAATTCCTGTATCAAGAAACATCCCGCTGATATCTTTTAGTCTTGCCTTTGTGTCATTTATAAAATAATCATTGTTCCCACTTTGAAAAACTTTCCTTGTAATTTTTACAATATCGCTTTCTATCTCAAGATATCTGTCTGTATTTTCTATATATAATGAAACTTCTGCGTAATTTGCATTTTTCCCATTGCCACTAAAAATAACATCGCTACTTTCTTTAGCTCTAATGTTTTTATATGACTGTTCACCAAGTACCCACAAAACAGCGTCCATTATATTCGATTTTCCAGAGCCGTTAGGTCCAACAATTGCTGTTATTCCTCTCCCGAACTCAATATAAATCTTTTCACCAAAAGATTTAAATCCATTAACTTCCACTGCCTTCAAATACATGCTAGTCTCCCTAAATTACAATATATACTTATTCAAATCCTCTTCAAAGATTTCCCCTTTATAAGTTTTTATAACATAATCTTTATTTATCGTAATTTCTTTTTTATTCTTGTAAGGCGCTTCATACATAATATCTCTCAGCACTGTTTCCAAAACCGTGTGCAATCTTCTTGCACCAATATTTTCAACCTTGCTATTAAGTTTGACCGCCATATCCGCAATCATCTCAATCCCGTCTTTTGTAAATTTTAAAGTAACTTCATCCTCTTCTAAAAGTGCTTGATATTGTTTTAGCATGTTAAATTTTACTTCTGACAAAATTCTTATTAAATCTTCTTTGGTCAAATTTTCGAGACGAACACTTACAGGAAATCTTCCTTGAAGTTCTGGCATTATATCGGACGGTGAACTTTGAGAAAAAGCTCCAGCTGCAATAAATAAAATGTGGTCAGTATTTACATCTCCATATTTTGTCTGAACAATACACCCTTCAACTATTGGCAAAATATCTCGTTGAACTCCTTGCCTTGAAACACTTTCGCTTCGACCACCAGAATCACCCTCAGTTATCTTATCTATTTCATCAAGAAAAACTATTCCATCCTCTTCAACTTTTTTGATAGCAAGATCTTTTATGTTGCTTCTATTTAATAAAATTCTTGCTTCTTGTATTTTAATTTTTTCTATTGCATCTTTTACTGATATTTTTTTATCATTATTTCTTCCTATTATTCCAAGAAACACATCATTAAAATCCTCCATGTCTCCTATATCTCCACCATAAAAATTATTTTCCATCTCACTTAAATTTTCTTCTTCTGAAATATCAACAATTTTGTCATCAAATTTTCCAGACTTGATCTCTTCAATAATTTTTTTTAACTCTTCTGCTGTTGGTTTTAGATTCTTTTTATTTTTGGCTGAATTTTTATCTAGATTTTTATTCTGATTTTTATTCTCACTTTTTATTATAAGTGCAACTTTCTCAATAGCTATTTCTTGAACCTCAGTTTTTGTTTCTGACAACATCTGAGCCTCTATTTTTTTATAAGCAATTGAAACCAAATCACGTATGATTGACTCAACATCTTTTCCTACATACCCGACCTCAGTATATTTTGTAGCTTCAACTTTTATAAAAGGTGCATCAACTATTTTTGCTATCCTTCTTGCTATCTCTGTTTTTCCAACACCTGTTGATCCTATTAGAATTATATTTTTTGGTGTAATTTCTTTTCTAAGTTCGTCTTCTTGAACTAATTTTCTTCTATATCTATTTCTAAGAGAAATAGCAACGCTTTTTTTCGCTTCATCTTGAGATACGATATATTTGTCGAGCTCTTCTACTATTTTTTTTGCCGTCAAATCTTTCCTCATAAGCTCATTTCTCCATTTAATATTTTGTCTAATTCTTCTGCAAGTTTTTTAAGTGCAATAGCTCTGTGACTTATTTCTTTCTTTTTCTCTGGCATCTCAGCCAAAGTTTTTCCATATTTTGGAATATAAAAATACGGGTCATATCCAAAACCGTTTTCTCC
>JBOFDW010000233.1:0-11299 GCA_051647385.1 Fusobacteriaceae bacterium | reverse complement strand
AACGCATTTTTTGCCACGATAATTAACCCCGAAGTATTCATGTCCAGTCTGTTATAAAATCTAGGAATTTCATTTCCTAAATTTATTTTTCTGAAATACGCGACCACACCGTTGGCAAGAGTCATGTCAACTTTTTTCTGCGTCGGGTGAACAATTATAAAAGGTGGCTTGTCGATAATGCAAAGATTTTTATCTTCATACGCAATTTTTAAATCCATTTCGATTGGGATAATTCCAGTTTCTTTTTTTGTTTCTACAACCAAGATTTTATTTAGCTTGGTGAGTTTCTTCATTTTTTTATCTAGACGAACTTTTTTCCCATTCAAATATACTTCAGCGTTTCTAAGACCTCGTCTTGAATAATTTTTTATCTCCGTTAAATATTCTCCAACTTTCAGCTGTGAATATTCTTCCTCTACTACGAATCTCTGCATGGTCTCTCCTAAAATTTTTCAAGTAGAACAACGGCGTAAGATTTCACACCAGACTCGTCTCCAGTAAATCCAAGATTTTCTTCCGTTGTCGCCTTGACACTAATCTGATTTATTTCTATTCCCAAAACTTCCGCTAATTTTTTTTGCATCTCTGGAATATAAGATTTTATTTTTGGCGACTGGAGCACAACTATTGAATCTATATTTATAATTTTGTAATTTTTTTTATGAATAAGATTTTTTACTTCTTTCAAAAGAATTGTGCTATCTATACCAGAATATTTTTTATCTGTGTCAGGAAAATGTTGCCCGATATCTCCAAGAGCAATAGCTCCTAACATTGCGTCCATGATTGCGTGAATAAGAACGTCTCCGTCAGAATGTCCGAGCACACCTTTTAAGTGTGGAATTTTTATTCCACCAAGAATTAAATCTCTGCCCTCAACTAATTTATGCACGTCATATCCGTTTCCAATCCTAAACATTTTTCCTCCGATATTTTTATCGCTAAATTTTTCTGGTTTTTTAATTTTTAAATTCTAAATTTATTTCCACTCGTGATAAATTTCGTCATAAAATTTTATGATTTCTTCTTTGCTCACAGTTGAAGTTCCAACACGACCAACAACAATTCCAGCTGCTGTGTTGGAAATTTTTGCTGCCTCAAAAAGTGAAGCTCCACTCACAAGTGCCAAAGTGAAAACCGAAATTACAGTGTCTCCTGCTCCTGTCACATCAAAAACATCCTTGGCATAAGTCGGAATATCTTCAAAACCTTTTTCAAATTCTTCTGAAAAAATACTCATCCCCTCTTCACTTCTTGTGAGCAAAAGATTTTTGAGTGAAAGTTTTTCTTTGAGCTCTCGACCGAACTCGTGAATATTTTCAATTTTTGAAACTCCAAGACATTCCATCGCTTCTTTTTTGTTTGGCGTCATGCAAGTTGCATTTTTATAATTTGTAGCATTTTTTGGTTTCGGGTCAACCGTAACTATTACATTATTTTCATTAGCAATTTTTATTATTTCAGTGGAAACTTTTTTCGTGAGAATTCCCTTGTCATAATCAGACAAAATAATTCCGTCAAGATTTTTGATGTTCTTCCTAATATTTTCGATAAGAATATTTTCATAGTTCTCAGATATTGGAGAATTATTTTCCCAATCAATACGCAAAAGTTGTTGATGTCCTCCAATAATTCTTCGCTTCAAAATTGTTGGTCTATCTTTTGCCCTAACTATTCCGTCGCAGTCAACTTTTTTTTCTTTCAGTGCGTTTACAAGTCGGTCGCCATTTGCGTCATCTCCAATTACTCCAAATGGAAAAGTTTTTGTTCCAAGTGTCGCCAAATTATTTACGACGTTGGTCGCTCCTCCAAGCACAAATTTTTCCTCCAAAACTTTTACGATGGGGACAGGCGCCTCTGGTGAAATTCTATCAACTGAGCCGATTATATAATCGTCCAACATCATGTCTCCAACAACAGCAATTTTTGCCTTATCAAAATTATTCAAAATTTCAATCAATCTTTCTTTTTTCATTTTAGTTTGTCTCCTAATTTTTATGCAAAATTTTTACCCTAGAATATTCTACACTATTTTTCACTTTTTTGTATAGACTTCGTGAAAATATTTTCGGAATTTTTGTCAAGAATTTTTATCTCAATATTTTTTTCGTCTTGATCAACTATAAATTTTAGGAGTTGATTTTTATATTTGAACTCTAAATTTTTTGAAATAATTTTGTGACCACCATCATAAAAATTTATCATGAAATATTTTTTGCTCCCAAAATTAATTTGGCTAATATCTTTTATAAAATTTTTTGTAATTTTATTTTCAAGATTTTTTTCTATATTTTTTTCACTCTTTTTATTTTCGCTATTATTTTCTTCGTTAGAATTTTCTTGCTCTAAATTTTCGTCATCGTAATTTTCTTGATCAGAATTTTCCTGCTCAAAAATTTTTTCTTCTATATTTTTTTCTCCAAGAACATAGCCAAGACCTCGAAACGAAAATTTTGCGTCATCATTTTTTAGCTCCAAAGAAATATCTCCCTTGCTCAGAGAAATAAATTTTTTCGAGCTCGTCACATTTTTCAAAAAATTTATCAAATCAAAAAAATCGCCTGTAATTTTTAGTGGAACTGCCATCTCAAAAATTTCTTCAGGTGAATCAAGTTGTTTTATTTCAGTTCTGGAAACCGAAACAGTTTTCAGACCGTTCATCTCCAAAAAATTTTCCAGATAATTTTTTAGCTCGGTGGAATTTTTAAAACTTTTACTCGTAACTTCTTCTTGAGCAAAAATTTTTTTATTATTATTTTCTTCGTCCAAAATTTTTAGGTCATTTATTTTTTGAGCTAAAATATTTTTCTTATTTGAAATTTCAATTTTTCTACTTTCAAATTCTTTGAGCTTTCTTTTTGACTCGAGAAAATTAAAAATCGGATAGACAATTAAAAAACAAATGGCGGTGATGGTAGCCACTTGCATAATTAAATTTTTATTTTTTCTGGCAAGCCCTTTAAATTTTTCTGCGTCAAATCCCAATTCCATTTTCAAATCTCCATGTCGATTGTGAACAAAATTTCTCTTGTCTCATTTTTTATAAAATCGTTATTAATATTTCTGAATTTATTTTGATAAAGATAATTTTCATACTTATAAATTTCTTCTATACTTTCAGCCGTTCCTGTGAGCTGGATTTTTGGAAAAGTTATCAATATTTTTTTGACTTCAACTTCACTTTGGATACTTGTAATTATCGTCAGAATTTTATCCAGCGAAATATTTTCTTTTGCTAATATTAAATTCTCAAAATCTACCCCAGTATTTTTTTGCCCAGATTTTATTTCCTCAACTTCTACCTCGAGATTTTTTATTTCTTTTTGTGCCTCTGAAATAAATTGCTCTTCGCTGGAAATTTTATACTGGACTTTTTCACTGGCAAAATAAATTCCAAAAAAAATTATAATTATAACTGCCCACAAAATAAAAAAATATCTGTCAAAATTTTTCGCTGGCAAATTTAAAAATGATAATTCTTCGAGAATTTCTTCCGTAACAAAATTATATTTAGTTTTGTCGCTGGTCATTTCAAAAAGTGACGACGAAAAAATTCCGTCGATTCCAATTCGATTTTGTTTTATCCCACTAATTATTTGGTTCAAAGTTTCTGACGGCAACGAATAAAATAAATCCTCGTAAGTCACCGTGGAATAATCAAAGACATTATATTTATCCCCGTCAAAAAATTTTGTCTCGTCAATAAAAAAATATTCATCTGATAGATGAATGAGCAATTTTTTTTTGGTAGCGTGTGCTTTTAAAACTGAATCGATATCGTCATCTGAATTTAAATTTACTGTGTGAATTTTTTTTCTCCTATCTATCTATATTATTTATTTTATAATTGTACCGTTGGCTTGCATCTCAGTAATTTCTGGCAACTCTGTTGCTGGGGGTATGGGGATAAAAGTTAAAATTTTTGTGTCTTTATTATACGAGGCATAAATTTGGTAGTGAGGCAAAAAAAAATTCACGGTAAAAAGTTCTACTCCGTCTCTATCTTTTATTATTAAATTTTTCTCGAAAGTCATATCAAAAATTTTGCTAGTGGAAAAAGTTATCGTCTCCAAAGATGGATTAATACTTTTCATGGAAAATCCGCCAAGACTTTTTTTTGTCCTAGAACTTTCCGTATCCCAAATATTTTCTGTGTCGGAAACTTTCGTTACATAAGCCGTTAAGTTTTCTATTTTGCTCGCTATAATATAATCATCCACAAGTTTTAGCTCCAAAAAAATTATTGAAGAAATACTTTTGAGTGAGCTGTTAACTATTTTTTCGTCCTCATAAAGTCCTGGAGTATTCACTCGGTTTTTTATTGTAAATGCGAGCAGTCCAAAAATTCCAGAAATAATTGCAATCAACACAACTGTAAAAACTAACACAAAACCTTTTTTCATAATTCTCCACTTCTCAAAAGTATTTCTTGAATTTTTTCGCCATTTTTTAATTCAAACTGGATTATTACGCCGCCTTTTATTTCAGTAAATTTTCCTTTATAAATTTGATCCATCAAAATATCATCACCCAAAAATTCTAGGGACAAATATCTCGACCCACCCAAATTTGTTGTCCCTTCCAAAACTTTTCCTCGCTGATAAGTTAGCTTTTGAGAGATAATTTTTCCATATAACATAATGGGCCAAAATCTGTAAAGATGAAATTGATTGGAAACTTTTATTATCCCAGACGTCGAGCTAGGCAAACAAATTTCTGGAATTTCTATATAGAGGCTGTCTCCATCAGAATTTATTTTTTGAATGTACGTAGAAAAATTTATTCCATAAGTCACTAGTCTTGTGTCAAGTTTTAAAACTGCGAGACCTCGATTTGAAACTCCAACAAGATTTCTGTTTCTAGTTTCAAAAGAAGCTGAAGCAACATAAGCAGCAATTCCTTCCACAATTCTGTAAGAATCTTTTGTGACACTTGTGGGTTTTATAAATATGTAAACTTTTATAAAAGTTCTGAACGTTGGTGTGAGCATTCCAACAATTATTGTGAGAAGAGCGACGCATGCCACGAGCTCGATTATTGAAAGTCCACTGGTCTTGCTGTTATATTTTTCTCTCACAAATATTTTTCACCTCAAATTTTATTTCAACTAAAAACATTCTTCGAATTCAGAAAGTTCAGTCAAGATTTTATTTATAATTTTTTTCTCGTTTTTTTCTTGGAGCAAAATTATTGGCTTGCGATATGGCTCAGAAACTAACCCCAAATTTTCAATTTGAATTATCTGGAAATTTTCTGGTGACCCCATTAATATTTGCGTGTAACCTTTTGCTTCAAGTTCAGTAAGTTTTTGGTCGTCTAAAAAATCCATACGATTTTCTCGGTTCACAAGTCGAACAAAAGTTTTCGTCAAATTTAACAGAGGAAATAAAAGCACAGAAATTATTGCCAGTGATATTACAAATTCCAGCAAAATAAATCCTGTAACTTTTTTCTCATAATTTTTTTGCTTGAATTCTTTTATGAATTTTTTTTCACGCATAATTTTTCCTCTAAATTTTCTCTAAAAAATTTTAAGTTTTTATTTTTTTAATTTTTAATTTTATTATTTTTAATTAATTTACAACATTTATAATATCAAACATCGGCAAATAAATTGCAAGAATTACAACCCCAACTATTCCACCAACAAAAATTATTAGTAAAGGTTCTATCAAAGTCATAAAAAATTCCGTTCGCTCATTAAATTTATCCTGATAAAATTCGCAGCAAGACTCCAACATTTCAACAAGGTGTCCGCTCTCTTCACCAACTGCAATCATGGAAATTGCCGTCCCTGTAAAAAAATGACTGCCTTTTAGTGCTTCAGCAATACCCCGACCTGACTTTATTTTTTCCTCAAGTAAAGTGAGCTCGATTTTTAGCACAAAATTTTTTTCAAGGTCTATAAGAGTTCTAACAGATTTTACAATTGGAATTCCAGATCCAATTAATACTGATAAATTTTTCAAAACATTTATTATCACATAATTTTTATAAATAGAATTTATGAATGGAATCTTGAACAAAAAAATAATAACAGCTTTTTTTCCATAATTACTTGCCATAAAAAATCTCAAAAAAATTATTCCTAGAATTATCAAAATAAATATAAGTAAATAATAATTTGTGAGTGCATTATAAACTTTGAGCAAAATACTGGTCAAAAATGGCAGCTCTTTTTTTTGCTCTTTGAACATTTCTAAAAATTGTGGAAAGACAAATAAAATTATAAATATTACCAAAGAAAATGACGAGCAAATTACAAAAATAGGATAGACCATAATTGAGCTCATCTTTTTTTTGAGTTTTTGAATCGTTGAAAAATGTTTTGCTAGTGCACTTAAAATATATGGAAGTTTTCCTCCGAGTTCCCCAACATGAATCAAGCTTACGTATAAAGTCCCAAAATATTTTTCTTGCTTCGAAATTGATGTGGCAAGTGAGCTCCCTCTTTTTACATCAGCAATAATTTTTTGTAGAATCTGTTTCAAAAATTTACTCTGAGTTTCTTTCGCTTGAATCTGAAGTGAGGCTAACAATAAAAGACCACTATTCAACATGATGGAAAGTTCCTTGGAAAAATTTATGAGCTCGCTTGGCTTTATTTGTTTTTGGGATAAGAAATTTTTCATGGTGTACAACCAAGTTGCGGAACAATTGGAGAACGAATAGTTTTGAAAATTTTGAATTGATTTGTCGTAGAAGTTTTTCTAGCCACTGCAACCATAGAATATAAATAATTATTTTTTGTGTCAGTGAGAGTTATTGTGATTTTTACCAGTTGGAAATTTTTGTTGTCTGCAGGCACGAGATAATTTGTAACAGTATCACAACTTTTGTCGATTGCAAAAAGTTTCGCCATGAAGAAAAAATATAATACCAAAATATTTAACATAACTTTACTCCTTCGTCCATTTATTATTTCCCGTTACATTTAAAACCTTGTGATAATTTTCTATATTATCGTAAGTCGCTTGGCCATCACTTAAATTTTTATATAAATTTATACTCAAAAATTTTAGCTGAGAAAAAATATAAAAAGAAATTCTATATTTCGCAATTTTTTTTGAGTTAAAAATATAGAGAGAAAAAGCTTTACTCAAATTTCCGGTCTGATAAATTGTCGTCGTAAGTTTTGATGTTGAAACGTCAGTGCTAATTATTTTGTAAAAAGGCTCTGCAGGAATTTTTATTTCTGCTGAAAAAGTTTTCGTATCTTTTATCAAAATTTTCTTATCAAGTATTTCAAAAGAAAGAGTGTAGTTAACATTTTCATAATAAGCTTTGTCACGGTACATGGAAATAGTGGTAACAATTTTTGTTGCAGCTTCCGTAAGCAACAAATTTTCTTTGTAGCTTGAATACCCAAGCTGAATTGCATAAATCAAAATCATCAAAATAGATGTGGTAACAGTTATTTCTATTATTGTAAATCCATTCTTTTTTTTGCTCATAATTTTTACCACCAAAAGTATATTATTACTTTAGTGTTAGAAAAAAGTTAGTGCTAATTTTTTTGACAAAGAAATTTAACACAAAAATTTTAGACAGGGAATCAATTTAAATAAAATTTTTGAACTCAAAAAAATCGAGACTAGAATATTTCCAGTCTCGATTTTTTCTTTTTATATTTTTTTGGATTAGAAATTTATTCTTCATCAAAATAAAAACTCTCTATATTTTTTGAAAAATTTTTATTGGAATTTTTTTGAGTCTTATTTTTTGACTTCAAAATATTTTCTGTGGTATCGCTTTTAATCTTGATTTTATTTTTTACAGGAGCTTGCTTTCTCATTTCTTTCACCAGATTTTTTTGCTCGTAATCTTTCCCCTTCAAAAAAATTTTTTGTGTTTCTTCTTTTCTGGAAAGTTTAAGATATCTCTGATAAATTTCTGGGTCAAGTTCTCCGCTGTCCAAAGCCTCTCTTATTGCACAATTTTTTTCGTTAGAATGCGAACAATTTTTAAATTGGCATTTATTTTCCAGTGAAATTATTTCTGGAAACAAATCTTTTATTGATTCTGAACTATTTGAAATTCCAACGCTCCGAATTCCTGGACTATCAATAATTATACGATTATTTTTTAGAATAATCATTTGCCTCACAGTCGTGGTATGTTTTCCGTGTGAATCACTTTCGCGAATTGGCTGTGTGGAAATTTTCTCCTCACCAAGCATCATATTTATCAGTGAAGATTTTCCAACTCCAGAACTTCCCAAAAATATTGCGGTCTCATTTTCTTCCCATTTATTTTTAATACCACAAAATAACTCAAAATTATTTTGATCATAATTAAAAATACTTGTTTTAAAAACTTCACAGTTAGGAAATCTCTCCTTAATAATTTTCACATATTTTTCTGACTCATTGGTCAAGTCATATTTTGACAGCACGAAAAAAATCTTTGCTCCAGTGTCCTTTGCAATAATATAATATCGCTCCAACCTAGCCATATTAAAATCTTTGTTGGCACTGGTCACGATGAATATCACGTCAATATTTGTTGCGAGTACTTGAATTTTTTTATTCACCAATCTTTGAATAATATTTTTTCGCTCAGATATTGAAGTCACGTACAAATCTTCTCCAGCAAATTCACATGAAACAAAATCCCCAACAAAAATTTCGTCCTTGAGTTTTGGTGAATAACTTGCTCTAAGATAATTTTTTCGCTCACAGTCATAAATTAAAATTTCTTTGTGCGTGAAAACTGATGCACAACGAAAATTATTTTGCTCGCTCATAAATCCTCCTTGCAATTTTTACCAAAATTTTTCTCATGATTTTTATTTTAAATATTTAAAAAATATTTTCTAATATTTTTTTTATTCAAAATTTTTAATATTTTAGAATTTAAATTTTAACAAAACTTGGCTTCATATTTTCAAAAGATGTCAAATATTTTACACCAATACTCTTTATAAAATCGTACACTTTATCAAAATCCATTCCCATGTCTTGATGTCTGTGTGCATCAGAACCAACTGTCAAAATTTCTCCTCCAAGTGAAAAATATCTATGGATAATTTCTTTCAGCGGATAAAATCTATCCTCTTTATATCTATAACCAGATGTATTTATTTCAAAGCCTCTATTTTTTTCTATAAGTAATTTCAAAATTTCATCTATTGTTTTTTCGTGCTTTTTATATTCTATTGGGCTGTGGCTATATCTCGAAATAAAATCCAGATGACCAAGCACAGAAAATTTATCGAAATTTTTTAAGCAATAAATAATATTCTGAAAATAAAATTCGTGAGCCTTATCGATAGTTTTTCCTTTGTAAAATTCTGGCATACCAATATCTTGTCTATTTATTGAATGAGTCGAAGCTAAGACAAAATCAAAATTATGAGACTCAACTATTTTTTTACTCTCTTCCAAAAGATGAGCTTGAATACCAAGTTCTATCCCAATTTTTATGTGAATTTTATTTTTATATTTTTCTTTTAGGGCAAAAATAACATCAAAATATTCTTTCGTATTTTTTAAGTAATATAATATTTTTGGATCTTGTGCAACTTCATGATGATCCGTGATTGCAATTTCTTCCAGCCCCAAGCTCAAAGCCTTGTTTACTATTTGCTCCAAATCTTCCCTTGAGTCAGTGGAAAATTTTGAATGAATGTGATAATCTTGTCTAATCATTTTGCCCTCCAAAATTTCATCTCGAAATTTCTTCTTAATATTTTTTCTTGTTTAAATTTTTCTTGCTTAAACTTCTTTCTTAATATTTTTTCTTGCTTAATTTTTTCTAAATATTTTGCCTAAAATTTTTTCACTAATTTTTCTCATGATTAATTTTGAAAATCTTAGCAAGCTCTTCTTCGTTATATTTTCTTTTCTCTTCCATATTTTTTATCAGCTCTTCATCCATTTCAATTTTGTTCTCAATCTCTTTGAGCTCTTCTATGACTTCAACATTTTTTATACCAAAATTTTCAAAATCTTTTTTTATGGCAAAAAGTTTTTCTCTAGTTGGAGCTTTTACCCAACTTTCAGCTCCGTTTCGTGCCAAAGAATTTAGCTGTAACTTTGTGTATTTTATTGTCTTTAAAAACTTTGCATAATCTTCCGTAATTTTTGATTCGTCATTTATCCCCTCAATAATAAACAGCTCTATATAAATTTCACCAGCAAATTTTTCTGAAAGTTTTTGAAGTCCAATTTTTACTTGCTCAACATTTAGACTGCTTGGGGCTCGATTAATTTTCATGAAAATATTTTCGTCCACTGCATTTAGGCTTGGAATAATAACATCAAAATTTAATACCTGCTCCAAAACTTCGTCCAAATATAAAAGCGACCCATTAGTTATAAGTGCAATTTTATTTTTGAAGTTATTTTTTATCCACTTGGCAACTTCTCCCAAGTCAGAATTTAGAGTCGGTTCTCCTGCCCCAGAAAAAGTTATGAAGTCTGGGCTGAATTTTTCCATAGCATGTTCTATCTCACTTTTCAGATGCGGAATATCCACGTAGCTTTTTCTCTCAGTGGAAAATTTTGTCGTACGACCGCACTCACAATACACGCAATTATAATTGCAAGTTTTTTGAACCACCAAATCAATCCCCAACGAGACTCCAAGTCGCCTTGATGGCACTGGACCAAAAATATATTTATACATAGATTTTCATCTCTCCTTTTTGTTTCAAATTTTTCTCTCTTAAATTTTTTTCTTAATTTATTCTCTTGAATATTTCTCCGATATTTTTTCCATAAAATTTTATATCTTAAATTTTATCGCAAACTTTTCTAAAATAAAAAAACAGCCCAGTGGCTGTCAGCTTTTATTTTAATGGAGGCGACGACCAGATTTGAACTGGTGGTGGAGATTTTGCAGACCTCTGCCTTACCGCTTGGCGACGTCGCCACTAACAATTTGAAGATGGTGCCCAGACGCGGAATCGAACCACGGACACGGAGATTTTCAGTCTCCTGCTCTACCGACTGAGCTATCTGGGCAAAAATGGCGGGAGTGACGAGGCTCGAACTCGCGACCTCATGCGTGACAGGCATGCGCTCTAACCAACTGAGCTACACCCCCAAATTTGTCCCTAATTTTTTTAATTTAAAAAGAAATGGTGGTCGCTATAGGACTTGAACCTATGACCTCCTGCTTGTAAGGCAGGAGCTCTCCCAACTGAGCTAAGCGACCATTTAAAAAAACAGTTACCTGTAAGTTATATCATGAATACAACTTTTACGCAAGAATTTTTTTAACTAACAAAATATTTTCATCAAACTTGCTTTTATATTTACTGGAAGCCTCATTTTATTTTTCTCTGTTAATATTA
>JBOFDW010000232.1:0-1541 GCA_051647385.1 Fusobacteriaceae bacterium | reverse complement strand
ATCATAGTCGATAATATCGAAACTTTATTGACTATGATTAAAATAAAAAAAGAGATACCTAAAATTTAAATATCCCTTGATTCTATTGGTTTAAATGAAGAAAAAGTGACTTTTTTCGGAAAAAACGAACCGAGGCCTTATAGAACAATTATTATACTGACTTTGTTTATTATATTGATTTTGTTTATTATTAATCATTTCGTCACTCCTCTTTGGATATTTAAATTAAATTTTAATTGAATGGGTTTTACCCAAAAAGGTTGATTTTTATATTCTTAAAACTCTTATACCATCAATCAGAATATGATTAAATGATTTAATAGGTGTTATTTTCTTTTTTAAGTTATTTTTTAATAAATTTTTTCTAATAATGATTTTTTTTATTGATTTATATTTTTTTAAATTGTTTCTGATTTTGTTTATATAATCTCTATAAAATTCTGATTGCAATAATAACTTTTCAATATGTTCTATAAGTTGATTTGCTTTTTTATAAAATTCTTTTTCTAGATTCAAATATGATGTTGATAATACTCTTAAATCATTACTATACATATAATTCACCTCCTATTAAAATTATACATATCTTTATGTAATTCTACAAATGTGTAAAACTGTAAAAATGATTAAAAAAATGGTTAAAAAAAAATATTTGACACATTAATGCTATAACCAAAAAGAAAGGTATCGTTAAAAATATGAGCAAACTTTTTAAAAAAGGATAAAAAAAAATCATAGAAAAAAATTAAAAAACACAATATATATTGTTTGGTTTAAAAGTTTAACACAATATATTGTATAAATAAAAAAAGAGAAATTAGAAATCTCTCTTTTTTAACCAATTATTTTATCTTTATATTGGATTTTTATATTTTCATCCCTTGCAATTTTTTCCAATCTTGCGATTAAAGCTCCACCAACTAATTTTTTATTATTTTTTCCAAGTAATTTATCCTCTGTTATTTTTTCAAAATTTATAATAATATTATTCTGCTTTCTATCTTCTATTATTATTTCAATTGATTCTTTTCTAGTATATCCCATAGACATTCCTTGTAATATTTCATCATCTGAAATATGCCATAATTTTAATAAATTTGTTACTGATTCATCTAATTCAACCTTTTCAACTATTTTATATTTTTCATCTAATAATTCTTTTGAATAATTTCCCCTATTTAATTTAATAAAAAATATAATTCCTGTTTTTATTTTATTAAATTCTTCTTGAGTTAATTCAATTCTATTTAAATTTTGTTCTTCTTTTATTTCAATTTTTTCAACTATTTCATATTTATCTTTATTACTAATATCAAAAGTTTTTCTCATAAATGGAGTATGATTAGTTTTTTGTTTTTCTAAATATTTTTTATATAGTTCTTCATATTCATCTTTTGTAATTTTAATTTTTTCAATTTCTGTAATTTTAAGCTCTTGATCTTTTTCTAAATCTAAGTTATTTTCTTTTAAAATTTCTTCTTTTATTTCTTGTTCTTGGACAACTTCAGGAACAGTTTTTACAACTAATTTTTTTTCTTTTT